>NZ_DAMDHB010000026.1:0-9493 GCF_032102465.1 Haematobacter sp.
AGATCGCGGGCGGTCCCGCGGGGGCGGCGAAGGTCGCGGCGCGGCTGCTGGTCGCGGCCTTTGCTCCCGATGCGTGAGGGGGGCTTCGACTGGGCGGGGTTGCTTCGCGCCGGATTGCGCGCGGGGCTGCTGCCGGCGCAGGTCTGGACGCTCACCCCCTGGGAGCTGGCGCTCCTCACCGGGCGCAGCGGCGCACAGGCGACATTGGGCCGGACGGGGCTGGAGGCGCTGATGCGCGCCTTCCCCGATGACCCCGTGCCCCATGACGGCATGCCTGACGACCATGGGCCTGACGACCGCATGCCCCATGACCACAGGCCCCATGACCGCATGGATCACGGGCCCACGGATGAACGGATGGAGGGACAGGATGACGGCGATTGATGCGCTGGCCGATGAGATCGCGGCGCTGGAGGTGAGCCTGGGCGGCGCCCGGACGATGGCCGCGGCCTTTGACAGCGAGTTGCAGGGGATGCGGACAAGCCTTGCCGGGACTGCCCGTGAAAGCGCGCGGCTGTCGGACGGCATGGGCCGGGGGCTGCGCCGCGCCTTCGACGGCATCGCGCTGAACGGCGAGAAGCTGTCGGATGCGCTGGAGGGGCTGGGGCGCTCCATGGTGGGCACGGTCTACAACATGGCCATGCAGCCGGTGCAGCGCGCGGCGGGAGACATGCTTTCCGGCGGGATGGAGGCCGCGCTGGCTGCCTTCCTGCCCTTTGCCACGGGCGGCGGTTTCGCGGGCGGCAGGGTGATGCCCTTTGCCCGGGGGGGTGTGGTTTCCGCACCGACGACCTTCCCGATGCGGGGCGGCGCCACCGGCCTGATGGGAGAGGCGGGGCCGGAGGCGATCCTGCCGCTCGCCCGCGGGGCGGATGGCAGTCTCGGCGTGCGTGCGGGCGGCGGGCAGGCGGTCAACGTCACCGTCAATGTCACCACGCCCGATGTGGACGGCTTCCGCCGCAGCCGGAGCCAGATCGCCGCGGAGATGGGGCGCGCCCTCTCCCGCGGGCAACGCAACCGGTAAGGAGGGATCATGGCCTTTCACGAAGTGCTCTACCCCGCGCGGCTGAGCTACGGCTCCACCGGCGGACCGGAGCGGCGGACGGAGATCGTCACCCTCGCCAACGGGTTCGAGGAACGCAACAGCCCCTGGGCGCATTCCCGGAGGCGGTATGATGCAGGCGGCGGCCTGCGGTCGCTTGACGATGTGGCGGTGCTCGTCGCCTTCTTCGAGGCGCGGATGGGGCGTCTGCATGGCTTCCGCTGGAAGGACTGGGCCGATTACAAATCCTGCCCGCCCAGCGCCGCGATCAGCGCTACGGACCAGCAGATCGGCGTGGGCGATGGGGTGGAACGCTCGTTCCGCCTGACGAAGCGCTACGCCTCCGCCGGGTCGGCCTATCTCCGCCCGATCGCCAAACCCGTCGCGGGCAGCCTCCGCATCGCGCTGGAGGGCGGAGAGGTCACTGCCTGGGAGGCGGACCCGGAAAGCGGTGTCGTGACCTTTGCTACGCCGCCCGCACGCGGGGTGAGTATCACCGCAGGCTACGAGTTCGACGTGCCGGTGCGGTTCGACACCGATCAGATCCGCACCTCCGTCGCGACCTTTCAGGCGGGCGAGGTGCCCGATGTGCCGGTCGTGGAGCTGCGGCTGTGAGGAACGGGAGACCGTTTCACACGCCAGCAGCGGCCGGCGGGCCTCCGCATGGCATCGCCCATGCGGCAGGAGAGCACACCGGCAGCAGGCCCTTGGGCAATGGGCCTTGGTGCGATGGACGCCGATGCAAGGGGAGACCCGATGCAGAGGGCCAGTCACACTCTGGCGCGGGCCGGGCCAGCGGCAGGCCCTTGGGCAATGGACCCCGGTGCGACGGGCGGTCCGATGCGGAGGACCAGTCACACTCTGCCGCAGGCTGGGTCAACGGCAGGCTATTGGGCAGCGGACTGCGATGCGACGGACGGGCCGGTGCGGAGGGCCAGTCATGCACTGGCACGGGCCGGACGGGCGGCAGGCCATTAGGTAACGGACGCCGATGCAAGGGGAGACCCGATGCAGAGGGCCAGTCACACTCTGCCGCGGGCCGGGCCAGCGGCAGGCCCTTGGGCAATGGACCCCGGTGCGACGGGCGGTCCGATGCGGAGGGCCCGCCGCGCACTGGCGGAGGGAGAGGGGAGAGGACATGAGCAGCAACACACTTCAGGCCCATCTGGAAACCGGGGCGACCACCGTCTGCCGCTGCTGGGCGGTGGAGCGGCGGGACGGGGTCCGCATGGGATTCACCGACCACGATACCGACCTGAGCTTCGACGGCATCCTGTTCCACGCCGCCACCGGCATGACCGCCGCGCAGCTTGAGCAGGTGACGGGGCTGGCCGTGGACAACAGCGCCGCCTCCGGCGCACTCACCGCGCAAGGGATCACGGAGGAGGACATTGCCGCGGGCCGCTATGACGGGGCGGAGGTCTGGTCATGGCTGGTCAACTGGGCGGATGTGGGCCAGCGCGCCCTGCGTTTCCGGGGGGAGATCGGGGAGATCCGGCGCGGCGCCGGTGCGTTCGAGGCGGAGTTGCGCGGCCTTGCCGACCGGCTGAACCAGCGGGGCGGGCGGGCCATCCAGCGAGGCTGTACCGCGCGGCTGGGGGATGCGGCCTGTGGCATCGACCTTGCCGATCCGCGCTATGGCTGCGAGGGGGTGGTCCTCTCGGTGACGGGCGGGCGCGTCGTCCAGCTTGGCGATGCGCTGGGCGGCCATCCCGCCCGATGGTTCGAGCGGGGGAGCCTCACCGTCCTTTCGGGCGCGGCCTCGGGGCTGGTCGGGCTGGTGAAGCTCCAGACGGGCGGGCAGGTCGAGCTCTGGCAGGAGCTGCGCGCGCCGCTTCATCCGGGTGACAGGGTGCGGCTCACGGCGGGCTGTGACAAGCGGCTTCACACCTGCGGCGGAAAATTCGCCAATACGCTGAATTTCCGCGGCTTTCCGCATGTGCCGGGAGAGGACTGGCTTGTCGCCTCTCCCGCGCGGAGGATGGGGCGATGAGGGGGGATGTCGTCGCTGCCGCGCGGCTGTGGCTGGGTACGCCCTATCGCCATCAGGCCTCCTGTCGCGGGGCGGGCGCGGATTGCCTCGGCCTGATCCGGGGGGTCTGGCGCGATCTGTGCGGGCCGGAGCCTGAAGCGCCCCCCGCCTATACCCCCGACTGGGGAGAGACGGGGCGGCAGGAGGTGCTCTGGTCCGCCGCCACCCGCCACCTTATTCCGCTTGCCGCCAGCCCGCTTGATGCCAGCCCGCTTGGCAGCGGCCTACTTGCGACGGGCCTGCCGGAACCGGGCCTGCCGGAACCGGGCCTGCCGGAACCGGGCCTGCCGGAACCGGGCGACGTGCTGCTTTTCCGTCTGCGTACGGGCGGCATCGCCAAGCATCTGGGCATCGCCGCCGAAACCGGTGCGGTGCCCACATTCATCCATGCCTACAGCGGCCATGCCGTCGTCGAAAGCCCGCTCTCCGAGCCCTGGGCGCGGCGCATCGTGGCCCGGTTCGGCTATCCGAAGGGAGCGATCTGATGGCAACCATAATGCTGGGCGCGGTGGGCGCATCGCTGGGCGGCGCGATGGGCGGCACCGTCATGGGGCTGACCGGGGCGGTCGCGGGCCGGGCGCTGGGCGCGACGGTGGGCCGCGTCATCGACCAGCGGCTGCTGGGCGCGGGGTCCGAGACGGTGGAGCACGGCCGCATCGAGCGGTTCCGCGTCACCGGGGCGAGCGAGGGCGCGCCGCTGCCGCTGGTATTCGGCCGGATGCGGATCGGCGGGCAGGTGATCTGGGCCTCTCCCTTCACCGAACACGCCAGTTCGGCGCGGGGCGGCAAGGGCGGCGCCGGGCCGGAGGTGCGGCAGTATTCCTATACCGTGAGCCTTGCCATCGCGCTCTGCGAAGGGGTCATCACCGACATCGGCCGGATCTGGGCCGACGGGGTGGAGGTCGCGCGGAACAGCGTCACGCTCCGCCTTTACCGCGGCGATGACGCGCAGATTCCCGACGCGCGCATCGTGGCGGAGGAGGGGGCGGAGAACGCGCCCGCCTATCGCGGCACGGCCTATGTGGTGATCGAGGATCTTGCGCTCGACCGGTTCGGCAACCGGGTGCCGCAATTCAGCTTCGAGGTGATGCGCCCCGCGCAGGGCGTGCCGGAGGCGGAGGGTGGCATCGGCGCGGTCACGCAGGCCGTGGCGCTGATCCCGGGCACCGGGGAATATGCGCTGGCCACCACGCCCGCCGTCTTTTCCGACAGGCTGGGGCGGAACCGGGTCGCGAACGTGAACTCGCCCGCGGGCGTCACGGATTTCAGGGCCTCTCTCGATCAGATGGGGCGGGAGCTGCCGAAGGTCGGCTCCGTGTCGCTGGTCGTCTCCTGGTTCGGGACCGACCTGCGCTGCGGCGACTGCACGATCAGCCCGAAGGTGGAGCAGGTCACGGCGGAGGCGGCGCAGCCCTGGCGGGTGAGCGGTCTTGCCCGCCGCAACGCGGAGGTGGTCGCGATGCGCGAGGGCCGCCCCCTCTATGGCGGCACGCCTTCCGACGGCTCGGTGATCGAGGCGCTGACCGCGCTCGCGCAGGCGGGGAAGCGGGCGGTGTTCTACCCCTTCATCCTCATGGAGCAGCTTCAAGGGAATGCCCGGCCCGACCCATGGGGCGGCGGCGAGCAAGCCGCTCTGCCGTGGCGGGGACGGATCACGCTGTCGCGCGCGCCGGGAGAGGCCGGCTCGCCCTTCGGCACCCCTGCCGCCACGGCGGAGGTGGCGCGGTTCTTCGGCACCGCGCGGGTGGAGGATTTCACCGCGACCGGCACGACCATCGCCTATACCGGCCCGCCGGAATGGTCCTATCGCCGGTTCATCCTGCATTACGCCCATCTTTGCGCGCTGGCGGGCGGGGTGGATGCGTTCTGCATCGGCTCCGAGATGGTGGGGCTGACAGCCATCCGCGACGCGGCGGGTTTTCCCGCCGTGGCGGAGCTTTGCCGTCTGGCCGCAGATGTCCGCGCGATCCTGCCGGGGGCGAAGATCGGCTATGCCGCGGATTGGAGCGAGTATTTCGGCACGACCGACCCGGAGGGCAACCGCTGGTTCCACCTCGACCCGCTGTGGGCCCACCCGGCGATCGACTTCATCGGGATCGACAATTACATGCCGCTCTCCGACTGGCGCGACGGCAGCGGTCATGCGGATGCGGCGGCGGGAACCATCCATGACCTCGACTACCTGACCGCGAATGTCGCGGGCGGCGAGGGCTACGACTGGTATTACGCGACGCCGCAGGATCGCGCGGCCCAGCGGCGCACCCCCATCACCGACGGTGCGGGGGAGCCGTGGATCTGGCGCTACAAGGACATCCTGAACTGGTGGCGCAATCCGCATCATGACCGGGTGGGCGGTGTCCGGCAGGCAGCGGCAAGCCCGTGGGTGCCGATGTCGAAGCCCATATGGTTCACGGAGATCGGCTGCGCCGCCGTGGACAAGGGCACGAACGAGCCCAACAAGTTCGTCGATCCGAAATCCTCCGAATCCGCGCTGCCGCATTTCTCGACCGGGGCGCGGGACGACCTGATCCAGATGCAGTATCTGCGTGCGCTGGCCCGGTATTGGAGCGATCCGTCAGCCAACCCCGTCTCGCCGCATTACGGCGGGCCGATGGTGGATATGGCGCGGGCGCATGTCTGGGCCTGGGATGCGCGGCCCTGGCCCGCCTTTCCGCAGGCCACCGATGTCTGGAGCGATGGTGAAAACCACGCCCGCGGCCACTGGATCACCGGGCGGACGGCGGCGCAGCCGCTTGGCGCCGTGGTGGCGGAGATCTGTGCGCGGGCCGGGGTGGGCGATGTGGATGTCGCGCGTCTGCACGGGCTGGTGCGCGGTCTTTCCCTGACGGAGCAGACCGCCCGGGGGGCGTTGCAGGCGCTGATGCTGGCCTATGGCGTGGATGCGGCGGAGCGGGACGGGCGTCTTGTCTTCAGCCGCCGGGGCGCGGAGGCGGTGCGGGTGATCGACGCCGACGCGATCCTTGCGCGCGACGGGGGCGATGTGCAGCAGGAGCGCGCGGGCGCGGGCGAGATCCCGCCCCGCCTCCGCATCGGCCATATCGACGCCGAGGCCGATTACGAGGCGCGAAGCGTGGAGGTCACCCATCCCGGCGAGGAAGGCGATGCCCTTTCGGAAACGGAACTGCCCCTCGCGCTGACGGCGGGAGAGGCGGTGGCGATCGCCGAACGCTGGCTGGCGGAGACGCGGGTGGCGCGGGATACCGCGCGCTTTGCCCTGCCGCCCTCCGCCGGGATCGGTGCGGGGGAGGTGGTGCAGGTGGAGGCAGGCGGTGCCCGGGGTCTTTACCGCATCGACCGGCTGGCGGAGGGACATGGCGCGGAGGTGGAGGCCGTGCGGGTGGAGCCCGCGCTCTATGCCGCCCCGCCGGTGGAGGAGCCGCCCGCGAAGCCCCGGCCCTTCGTGCCGCCCGCGCCCGTGGCCGCGCTGTTTCTGGACCTGCCGCTGCTTTCCGGCGCGGAGGTTCCGCACGCGCCGCATCTTGCCGTCACCGCCAGCCCCTGGCCGGGCGACATTGCGGTGCTGGATGCGCCCATGGACAGCGGCTACCGGCTGAACGGCCATGTGGAGCGCGCGGCGGTGATCGGCGAGTCGCTGGAACCGCTCGGCGCGCGCCATCCGGGGTTGTGGGACAGGGGGCGGCTCCGCGTCCGCATGTCGGGGGCGCTGTCATCGGCGGAGCGGCTCTCCGTCCTGAACGGCGCGAATGCGGCTGCGGTGGGGGATGGCTCGCCCGATGGATGGGAGGTGATCCAGTTCGCCACCGCGACGCTGACCGCGCCCGACACCTACGAGCTGACCCATCTGCTGCGCGGGCAGGCCGGGACGGAGCGGGAGGGCCATGTCTGGCCTGCGGGAAGCCGGTTCGTGCTGCTCGATCAGCGCGTGGGGCAGATCGCGCTCGACCCCGCCCGCCGCGGGATGGAGCGGCATTACCGGATCGGCCCTGCGGGGCTGGCCTATGACGATCCGGCCTTTGTCCATCTCACGGCGGCTTTCCGGGGGGTGGGTCTGCGCCCCTACCGGCCCGTGCATCTGCGGATGCGGCGGGAGGGGGGCGACATGGCCTTCCGCTGGATCCGCCGCAGCCGGCTGGACGGCGACGATTGGGAGAGCCGCGACATCCCGCTGGGCGAGACGCGGGAGGCCTATCTCCTCCGGGTCATCGGCCCCTCCGGCGTCCTGCGGGAGGCAGAGACCACCACGCCCGACTGGCGCTACAGCGCCCAGATGCGCGCGGCCGACGGCCCCGCGCTCCGTCTGGAGGTCGCGCAACTGTCCGACCGCTTCGGCCCCGGCCCCTTTGCCAGCCTGAAATTCTGACCACCCCTCCTGACCTGACCATCCCGCCCTGACCTGACCATCCTGCCTGACCTGACCATCCCGCCCTGACATTCTGAACCATGGAGACGATGATGACCGAGACACCGACCCTTCGCCTGCCGCTGATCGCGCCCGGTCAGGCCCAGAAGCATGTCACCGTGAACGAGGCACTGGCCCGGATCGACGCGCTCTGCCAGCTCACACTCCGCTCCATCACGGGGGGTGAGCCGCAGACGCCTGAGGAGGGCGCGGCCTATGGTGTGCCCGCGGGCGCCACCGGCGGCTGGGCGGGCGCGGCGGGGAAGGTCGCGCTCCGGCTGAACGGCGGGTGGGAATTCCTCGCGCCGCGCGCGGGCTGGCGGGCCTTCGTGGCGGATGAGGGGGCGGAGCGGCTGCATGACGGGCAGGGCTGGCGCGCGGGGTTGCTGGCAAGCTCTCCCACCGGCGCGGGGCCCGTGTGGCGGGTCGCGGAGATCGACCATGTCGTCACGCCGGGGGCGAGCAACCTGACGGCCCCGCTGATCCCGAGCCACGCCACCGTCTTCGGCGTGACTGCGCGAGTGGTGGAGCCGCTCACCGGCACGCTTGCCTCCTGGAAACTGGGTGAGTCGGACGGGGCGGATCGTTATGGCTCCGGGCTTGGCACCGGCGCGGGATCCTGGGCGATGGGGCCGACGGAGCCGAAACCCCGCTGGGCGGCAACGCGGCTGCTGCTGAGCGCGACGGGGGGTAATTTTTCCGGCGGAAAGGTGCGTATCGCGGCACATTTTCTGGAATTGACCCTTCCGGCGGCCTGATCCTTCTTTCCGATCTGCCAATCGCGCCCTATGTCGGCTAGACTGAGAAAAACGGAGGGCGTCATGGCGCAGGTGAAAGCAACGGTGGCCGAGGTCGATCCCGTCTGGTCGCGTATTTGCACCGAGGCGCATGAAGCCGTCGAGCGGGAACCCCTGCTCGGCGGTCTGATCCATTCGAGCGTGCTGCATCATGCGTCGCTGGAGCGGGCGCTGGCCTACCGGTTTTCGCTGAAGCTTGCCTCGGGCGAGATGTCGGAGCAGATCCTGCGCGAGATCGCGGATGAGGCCCATGTCGCGGACCCCTCCCTTGCGCAGGCTGCGCGGATCGACGTGGTGGCGGTGTTCGAGCGTGATCCCGCCTGCCACAGCTTTCTTCAGCCGCTGCTGTTCTTCAAGGGGTATCAGGCGTTGCAGGCCTATCGGATCGGCCACTGGCTCTGGCAGCAGGGGCGGCGCGACATGGCCTATTTCGTGCAGACCCGCGTGTCGGAGGTCTTCGGCGTGGACATTCATCCCGCCGCGCGGATCGGGCGGGGCGTGATGATCGACCACGCGCATTCCATCGTGATCGGGGAAACCGCGGTGGTGGGGGACAACGTCTCCATGCTGCATTCGGTCACGCTGGGCGGAACCGGCAAGGCGGACGGCGACCGTCACCCGAAGATCGGCGACGGCGTGCTGATCGGTGCGGGAGCCAAGGTTCTGGGCAATATCCGGGTTGGCAACTGCTCCCGCATCGCCGCGGGCTCGGTGGTTCTGGCCGATGTGCCGCGAAACTCCACCGTGGCGGGCGTGCCGGCGCGGGTGGTCGGGGAGGCAGGGTGTTTGCACCCCTCCATCCTGATGGACCAGATGATCGAGGGCGACTGACAACAGGGGAGCAGGCGAGGGCAGGCAGAGGCAGGCGCGGGCGTGAAGGTCACGTCCTTGTCCTTCCGTGAGGCGCCGAGCATTGATGGGCGCGTGATCGGGCTTGGCAAGGCTCCCGAGCGCCGCTTGGAACTGCATACAGGCTACCTTGGCCCCCCGGGCGCCCCGTGATCGGCGGCGAAGCTTATCGCCTCCGGCAGATCCGCGAGATTGTGAGCCGCTGCCCGTGAGGGAGCGCGGGCTTGCTTCACCCGCTCGCCATAATCTGCGTCTGGTCGGAGTGCGAATGATTTCTGCTACCGCAGGCCCGAAAGCGTTTTCCCGCAGCCAATGCGCCGGTCTTAGCGGGTTTGCCTTTAGCCGCCTGTTTGCCATTGCGCCGGGCGGCTGAGGCGCTGCAATCTCCTCGC
>NZ_DAMDHB010000026.1:9593-57251 GCF_032102465.1 Haematobacter sp.
AGACCTCGCAGACCTCGCAGACCTCGCAGACCTCGCAGACCTCGCAGACCTCGCAGACCTCGCACCCTTGTCTGAGGCGCTGGTCCGGGAGCGCCAGCCGGCAAGGTTTGACGGGACGTTGGCGCTTCAGACTTGGGGCTTCAGACCGAGGTTTCTCCCATCAGCTCCCGCGCGATCTCCTCTACTATGGGGCGGGCTTCCTCCGGGGTCATTCCGGGTTGCAGCCGTGGGTCGTAGAGGATGCGCAGCATCAATTCATCCTGCCGGGTCAGCAGGGCAAATTCCTCGTCATCGTTGAAGATCGACGGCCGCGCCTGCGGGCTGTCGTTCACAAGCCCCATGGCCTGCGCCAGCTCCTCATGCACGCAGGAGCGGCGGAGGAGGTCGGGATGCTCCGCGCGGATCAGTGCAATGGCCTGACGGTAGGTGGACTGACCGCGTTCGGAAAACGCATAGGCGAAGCAGAAGGTCGCGCGGTCCAGATCGGTGACGGAGCGGATATCGGCGGCGCCGATCCCCGGAACCAGACGGGCAAGGCGTTCGCCCATGGCGCGGCGCTCATCCTCGTTCACGATGAACACGTGGAAATTCGCATGTTCCGGCCGGGTCATCGTCAGCGGCACGCCGGTGAGCAGCGACAGGCGCATGGCATAGCCCGCGACCATCGTGCCATCCCGATCCCGCTGCGGTTGCGGAACGGAGGCGCCGAACTCGACGCTCATGCGGATGGGCTTGTCCCAGCGGCGAAGCACGCTCGGCGTGACGCGGGCCACGCGGGTGCCGCCCGGCAACGTGGTGTATTCATCGTAAAGGGCGATGCGGATGAAATTCTCCGCCAGAATCCGCGCGTCGAACGGGGTGTCCACACCGCCGCCATCCATCCGCATCAGGCCCTGCGAGAGCAGGTCATTCTGGACGCGGGCGTAATATTGCACCAGCGCCTCGCTTTCCGCGCTTCGCGATGGAACGGCTGCGGGAGCCTCCGCGGGGCGCGGCTTCGGACGTTCATGCGCCTGCGGGGCGGTCACGACATCCGAAGGCGGCTTTGCACAGGCGGCGAGCAGGAGGAGGAGCGCCGGGAGAAGCCCGCGGCGCAGCAGGGAAGCCAGCATTTCAACCCTTCGGAACCGCGCCGCCCGCCGTGGCGCCGAGACCGTCGCCCCGCGCCTTGGCGGAGGAGAGCGTCTCGCGCAGTTCGATTTCCATCTTCTCCAGATCGGCCTCTGCCGCGGCGCGCTTGGCCTTGCCGTCATCGGCGATCTGAAGGCTTTCGTTGATGGTGGCGATCAGTTCCGCATTGGCCTTCTTCACCGCCTCGATGTCAAAGACGCCGCGCTCCATCTCCGTGCGGACGACCTTGTTGGCCTCGCGCAGGTTCTCCGCATTCTTGGTCAGCAGTTCGTTGGTGAGGTCGTTGGCTTCCTTCACCGCTGTCGCCGCCTCGCGCGAGCGCTGGATGGTCACCGCCTGCGCAAGCTGGGTTTCCCAAAGCGGCACGGTGTTGACGAGGGTGGAGTTGATCTTGGTTACCAGAGACTTGTCATTCTCCTGCACCAGCCGGATGGAGGGGAGGGACTGCATCGTCACCTGACGGGTCAGTTTCAGGTCATGCACCCGGCGTTCCAGATCGTCCCGCGCGGCGCGCAGATCGCGCAGATCCTGCGCGCGGAGCACCTTATGATCCTCCGCCGCCTCCTCCACCCGCCGTTCGGCGGCGGGAACGTCGGTCGCGTCGATCTCCGCCAGCTTGGCTTCCCCCGCCGCGATATAGAGCGCCAGTTCGTCGTAGAATGTCAGCGTGCGTTCATAGAGGATGTCGAGCGACTTGATGTCCTTCAGCAGCTTGTGCTCATGCGTCAGCAACTGGTCCGTCACGCGGTCGATCTGGCCCTGCACGTCCTCATACCGGGCGACGAACTTGGCGAAGGGGGTAGCGCGGCCCATCAGCTTTTCCCACCAGCTCCGCTCCCGGCGCATGTCGAGTTCGGAGACGGAGAAGCCGCGGATCGTGGTCACGATCTCCCGCAGGCTGTCACCCGCGGGGCCGACATCCTTGTTGCGGACATCGGCCAGCATGGACTGGCTGATCTCCTGCAACCCGGCCTGCGCGCGGGAGCCGAAGCCGATGATCGACTGGGTGTTCGACATGTCGAGTTCGGCCATGCGCTTGCGGATCTGCTCCTGCAGCTCCGGCCGGGCCTGTTCGAGCGCGGGAACCTCCGGCGCGGGCGGGGGGAGCGTCACCTCCACCACGTCGTTCAGTTCCTTCTGCGTGTCGGTCGCCTGACGGCGGACGCTTTCGGCCATGTGCTTCTCCCTCGTCAGTCTGTTGATATCGCTTCAGTCGGTCTTGACGCCTTCACGCTGAAGCCGCTCCCGCAGAACGTCGATCTCCACGTCGAGATCGGTCCTGTCGTTGAGGAGCAGATCCTGCGTCCGGCTGGAAAAATTGGTCTCCAGATCGTCCAGCAATGCCTCATAGGCCGCGCGGGCGGAGGGGTCGCGGTTCTGGGCATAGAGGTCGGCGAACTTGACGGTCGCGTCCCGCGCGCCCAGCAGATAGACGCCGAGGTAACGGCGCGAGCCCGTCAGGTCGCGGGGGTCGGCCTCCACCCGGCGGAACATGGCGCGGGCGGTATCGGCGAAACGGTCCACCCGCGCTTCCAGCCGCCGGTCGCCCGCGCGCTTGATCGCGTCCTTCATGTCGCGGAGATGGCTCTCCGCCTCGTCCACGGCGCGGGCGACGCGGTCGCCCTCGAACCGGTCGATGCCGGTCATGCCCTTGTCGCGCATGGGATCGGGGCCGAAGGCGAAGAAGTGCAGCGCAAAGCCCAGCACCGCGTAGATCACCGGGTTGACGAGGCTCCCCCCCGGCACATAGCCGCCGAGGAACAGCCCCGCCGCCGTCAGCACGCTGCCGAAGAGCTTGCGCGGGATGGCGGGACGGCGGGCGATGTTGCGGGCCTCATACGCCTCCTCCGCCACCAGACCCTGATGGGTGAGCCAGGCGGCAAGTTCCAGCACCCCGAAAGCGGCAAGGCCAAGGGCCATGCCCACCGGCTCCTTGCCGAACGCGGTGAGCAGGAACAGGACGGGGGCGAGGAAGAGGAAATTCGCCCGACCGCCCGCCCGCCGCCTGCGGCGGCGCGGGGGGATGGTGCGGGATGGGGCGGAACCTTCGGAACGGGGCGTGTCAGAGCCGTCGCCACCGGGGCTGTAAGGGCCGCGATACCGTTCCGCCATCAAGCAGGCCCCGCGCCTGCCGTGGCCACATAGAACATGAGCGCCACCAGCAGGAAGAAGGCGATTCTGCGCAGCCCGTCCTTGCCCATTGCGGTCCTTGCCGTAGCCCCGAAAAACGCTCGTCTGGAGAGGATAGGCCAGCGGCTGCCATATTTCCAGTGTTCTGGCAGAGTTTCCGGGACTGAGGTCAGAAAGTCCGCACCTCCCGGGCGGGATCATGCGTCCGCAACGGCAAAGGCCCGCCGCGATGCGCGACGGGCCTCTTTTCAGTCGGTTAGCGAAAGGTCAGATCAGCCGGCCCATGGCCGCCGCGACATCGGCCATCCGGCAGGAGAAGCCCCATTCGTTGTCATACCACGCCAGCACCCGCACGGTGCGCTTGCCCACCACCTTGGTCTGATCCGGCGCGAAGATGGAGGAATATTCGGTGTGGTTGAAGTCGATGGAGACCTTCATCTCCGGGTCATAGGCGAGCACGCGGCCGATGGGGCCCTGAACGGCCTCACGGACGATCTCGTTCACATCCTCGACCGTCACATCCTTCTTCGCCTCGAAGGTCAGGTCAACGCAGGAGACGTTGGGCGTCGGCACGCGGAGGGCGGTGCCGTCGAGCCGGCCGGCGAGATCGGGCAGAACCTCTCCGATGGCTTTCGCCGCGCCGGTGGAGGTGGGGATGATCGCCATGGCAGCGGCCCGCGCGCGGTAGAGATCCTTGTGGCGGCGGTCCAGCGTCGGCTGATCGCCGGTATAGGAGTGGATGGTGGTCATGATGCCGCGCTCGATGCCGATGGCATCGTTCAGCACTTTCGCCACCGGGGCGAGGCAGTTCGTCGTGCAGGAGCCGTTGGAGACGACGAGATCCTTCGTCGTCAGCACGCCGTCGTTCACGCCGAAGACGATGGTCCGGTCGGCCTTTTTCGCCGGGGCGGAGACGAGCACCCGCTTCGCCCCCCGCTCCAGATGCACGGCGGCCTTGTCACGGTCGTTGAACTTGCCGGAGCATTCGAGCACCACGTCCACGCCCGTCCAGTCCAGCTCCTCCGGGTTATAGGTGGACATCACCTCGATCGGGCCCTGGCCCAGATCCAGCGTGTCACCCTCCACCTTCACCAGACCGGGGAAGCGGCCGTGGACGCTGTCATAACGGATCAGGTGCGCGGCGGTGTCGATCGGTCCGGTCGCGTTCATCCTCACGACCTTCACATCGTTGCGCGCGCTCTGCGCGAGGTGGGACAATGTGCAGCGGCCGATGCGACCGAAACCGTTGATGCCGAGGGTGATCGTCATGGAGTGCTCCGTCGCGGGGAATGGGGATCGTCCGAAAGTATCGGGATTGCGCACCAATATAGGCTTGATCGGCTCAACCGAAAAGTCGAAACCCGCGATACTCCAATATGTTAGCGCAATCTTTGAAAGTTAGCGCAAACGCTTGCGCCAACAGCGGGACACCCTTGCGACATTCCGTCGCGACGCTAGTTTTGCCCCGACACGAGGAGCGGATTCAAGATGAGTGGATTGCTGGCACTGCTGGATGACGTGGCGGCTATCGCCAAGGTGGCCGCGGCTTCGCTGGACGATGTGACCGGGCAGGCGGCAAAGGCGGGCGCCAAGGCCGCGGGCGCGGTGATCGACGACGCCGCGGTCACGCCGAAATACGTGCAGGGCTTTGCGCCCCGGCGGGAACTGCCCATCGTGGGCAAGATCGCCATGGGGTCGCTCGTCAACAAGCTGGTGATCCTGCTGCCGCTGGCGCTCCTGCTGTCCACATTCGCGCCCTGGGCGATCACGCCGCTGCTCATGCTGGGCGGGGCCTATCTGTGTTTCGAGGGGGCGGAGAAGGTCCACCACTGGCTGTTCCCCTCCGAGGATCATGGCACGGAGGCCGCGGTTTCTGTCGCGGCGGGCGAGGAAGGCGCGCGCCTGCTGGAGGAAGTGCGGGTGAAAGGCGCAATCAAGACCGACTTCATCCTGTCGGCGGAGATCATGACCATCGCGCTTGCCGCCATTCCGCCGGAGAGCCTGTGGATGGAAGCGCTGATTCTCGCCATCGTCGGCATCATGATCACCGCCGTGGTCTATGGCGGCGTGGCGATCATCGTGAAGATGGATGACATCGGCCTGTCGCTGAGCCGCTACAAGGGGTTCACGGGCGCCTCGGGCATCGTCCGGGCGCTGGGGCGCGGGCTGGTCAGGGGAATGCCGGTCTTCATGAAGCTTTTGACCATCGTCGGCACTGCGGCGATGATCTGGGTGGGTGGCTCCATCGTCATTCACGGGCTGGAGAGCTTCGGGCTCGGCGTGATCGGGCATGAGATCGAGGATATGGCCGATGCCGCCGCCGATGCGGTGGAGGAGACGGGGACGCTTCACAGCGCGACGCACTGGATCGTCACGGCGTTCTTCGACGGGATCTTCGGGCTGGCGCTGGGGTTCGTGCTGATCCCGCTGGCGAAATATGTGATCACGCCGCTGGCGGGACTGTTCCGCAAGACCGCGCCGGAGGCGGGTCATTGATCTGTGAACACGGTGATCTGGGGAGGAGGGCGGCCTGGGGAGGACGGCAACCTGGGCAGGATAGCGACTTGGGCAGGGCGATGGCCTGAGGAGGCCGCCACCTGAGGAGGCCGCCACCTGAGGAGGACGGTGACCTGGGCAGGGCGGTGGCCTGAGGAGGCCGCCACCTGAGGAGGATGGCGACCTGAGGAGGACCTTGGCCTGAGGATGAAGGCGACCTGAGGACGGCGCGCCGTCGATGCGGCTATGGTGAAGGGCCGATCCGCGGCGGGACCGGCCCCCGGGGCCTTAGCTGTTGCGGCCAAGCAGGGCGCGCGTCTGCGCCGCCACGTTTTCGGCGGTGATGCCGAACTCCTGATACAGCCGTTCCGCCGGTGCGGAGGCGCCGAAGCCGGTCATGCCGACGAAGGCGGCCTTGCCGTCGCGCCCGCGTTCGCCGATCAGCCAGCGATCCCAGCCGAAGCCGGTCGCCGCTTCCACCGCCACGCGGACGGGGCCTGCGGGCAGCACCTTGCGGCGATAGGCCTCCGGCTGCTGGGCGAACAGTTCCGCACAGGGCATGGAGACGACGCGGGTGCCGATGCCTTCGGCCTCCAGCGCCTCCCGCGCGGCGAGCGCGATCTCCACCTCCGAACCGGTGGCGATCAGGATGGCCTGACGCTTGCCCGTGGCTTCCCGCAGGATATAAGCGCCCTGCTGGGTCAGGTTCTTCGCGGTGAAGTCGGTCCGCACCGTCGGCAGGTTCTGGCGGGAGAGGACGAGCACCGTCGGCGTCGCCTTCTGGTTCAGCGCGATCTCCCACGCCTCCGCCGTCTCCACCGTATCGGCGGGACGGATGGTCAGCGTGTTGGGCGTCGCGCGGCAGATCGCCAGATGCTCGACCGGCTGGTGCGTCGGGCCGTCCTCGCCCAGACCGATGGAATCGTGGGTCATCACATAGACGACCGGGAGACCCATCAGCGCCGAAAGCCGCATGGCCCCCCGCGCATAGTCGGTGAAGGCGAAGAAGGTGCCGCCATAGGGACGGAACCCGCCGTGAAGCTGGATGCCGTTCATCGCCGCCGCCATGCCGTGCTCACGGATGCCGTAGTGGATGTAGCGGCCCTTGCGGTTCTCCGGCGAGAAGATGCCCAGATCGGCCGTCTTGGTGTTGTTGGAGCCGGTGAGGTCGGCGGAACCGCCGAGCATCTCCGGGACCGCGGGGTTCAGCACCTCCAGCACCATCTCCGACGATTTCCGCGTCGCGACCTTGGGCTTCGACTCCGCCGCCTGCCTTTTCAGCCCCCGGATGAGGCCTGCGACCTTTGCCGGCAGCTCCCCGGAGAGTGCCCGGTCGAAGCTGGTCCTGCGGCCGGAGGGCAGGGCGGCGATGCGGCTCTCCCACTCCTGCCGGTCGGCGGAGCCGCGCAGGCCCGCTTCGCGCCAGCTTGCACGGATATCGTCCGGGATGTCGAAAGCCGCGTGGTTCCAGCCGTAAATCTCCCGCACGGCGGCGATTTCATCCGGGCCGAGCGGCGAGCCATGCGCGCCGGCCGTGTCCTGTTTCTTCGGGCTGCCGAAGCCGATATGCGTCTTGCAGTCGATGAAGACCGGCTGCTCGGAGCGCTTGGCCTCCGTCAGCGCGGCGTCTATCGCCGCCGGGTCGTGCCCGTCGCAGTGCAGCACCGTCCAGCCAGAGGCCGCGAAGCGCGCCCGCTGATCGGTGATGTCGGAGAGGGAGACCTTGCCGTCGATGGAGATGCCGTTGTTGTCCCACAGCACGATGAGCTTCGAGAGCTTCTGCATCCCCGCGAGGCCGATGGCCTCCTGGCTGATGCCCTCCATCAGGCAGCCGTCGCCCGCGATGACATAGGTGTGGTGATCCACCGCCTTCGCGCCGAAACGGGCGCGGAGTGCCTCCTCCGCGATGGCGAAGCCCACGGCGTTGCCCAGCCCCTGACCCAGCGGGCCGGTGGTCGTCTCCACCCCCTTCACATGGCCGTATTCCGGGTGTCCGGCCGTCTTGGCCCCCCATTGGCGGAAGTTGCGGATCTCCTCGATCGTCACTTCCTCGTAGCCCAGCAGGTGGAGGAGCGCGTAGATCAGCATCGAGCCGTGGCCCGCCGAGAGGATGAACCGGTCGCGGTCCGCCCAGTCAGGGTGCGAGGCGTCGAACTTCATGTGCCGGGTGAACAGCACCGTGGCCACGTCGGCCATGCCCATCGGCATGCCGGGGTGGCCGGAATTTGCCGCTTGAACCGCGTCCATTGCCAGAGCGCGGACCGCGGCCGCCTGCTGCCAGTGTTCGGGATAGCGGTCGCGGAGCGTTGCGATATCCATGCGCTTTCCTTTCGCAGGGCCGCCGGAAATCGGTCCTTCCCGCGGCGGTTTCCGGGGCGTGATAGCAGCCTGTCGCCCAAGTTCAAGGCTGCGAAGGCCCGCCGATGATCGTCAGGGCGCAGATGCGGCCTTGAACCGGCTGCCGCTTTGGTCGAAGTTTGTCGGCGAAGGTACCGCGGCACCATGGAAACGCATCGGAGCGACAGTCGCAGCCTAACGGGGGGGCCATGAACGAGATCGCCGATCTGGAAAGACGGATCACGACCGCGCTGGAACGTCTGCGGCGGGGAATGGACGGCATTCCCGCCCCCGGTATGGATGGCGATGGCGCGCTCCGCGCCGCCCTTGTGGCGGAGGAGGAGCGCAACCGTACGCTGGAAGCGCGGGCCGGCGCGATTCGTTCGGAGCAGGAGGCTCTGGTCGCCGAGCTGGAGCGGCGGGTTGCCGATCTGGCGGGGGCGCTCGACCTCGCGACGGAGGAAATGGGGCGGCTTCGCAATGTGAACGCCGCACTCTCCGAGGCGATGCGCGAGCTGCGCGAGGCCCGTGACCCGGAGGCGGGCGTGCTGAACCGCGCTCTGCTGGCCGAGGCGGAGGAACTCCGCAGCCGTCGTGCGGCGGATCTTGCACAAGTGGAGCAAATCCTGGAAGAACTGCGTCCTCTGATCGGAGAGCCAACTGATGCCTGAAGTGACTGTTTCGATCGGCGGCCGTGAATTCGCC
This sequence comes from Haematobacter sp., assembly GCF_032102465.1. Taxonomy (NCBI): domain Bacteria; kingdom Pseudomonadati; phylum Pseudomonadota; class Alphaproteobacteria; order Rhodobacterales; family Paracoccaceae; genus Haematobacter; species Haematobacter sp. The sequence continues at coordinate 18,393 of NZ_DAMDHB010000026.1, forward strand.
GTCGCATGTCAGGAGGGGCAGGAGTCCTTCGTGCAAACCGCGGCGGCGCTTCTGGACGATCAGGCGCAGGTGCTGGTCCAGCAGAGCGCGCGCATCCCGGAGCCCCGGCTTCTGCTGATGGCGGGGCTCATGCTCGCCGACCGCACGGCGGGGCTGGAGGAGCGGCTGCGTCTCGCCGAAATGCGCGCGGCGGAGGCGGAGTCGGCGCTGGAGGAGGCGCTCTCTCGGCCGGCGCCGGAGCCTGCGCGGATCGAGGTGCCGGTGATACCGGAGATCGTGATCGACACGCTTTCGGAAATCGCGGCGCGGGCGGAGGCGCTGGCGGGCGAGCTGGAAGACCGGATCAGGCGGGCCTCCTGACCCCCCGCCGGGGCCTGCTCACGTCCCGTCAGGTCCGGCAGGCCGCGACGGGATCGTAGCGGTAGATCCAGTCGAATCGGCCGATGGCGGCCGATGGCGCCAGCGTACCGCCTACCCGCAGGACCATATGCGCCGCCTGCCGGGATGCGCCCGTCAGGTGGTAGTTGCGCGCATTCGCATTCGCCGCCGCGACGAGACGGGCGACCCGCGCGCGGCGGAGACGCACGAAATCGGCGAATCCCTGTTCCGCATCCGGTGCGGCGGCAAGCGCTGCTGCGATCAGCCACGCATCCTCCAGCGCCATGTTCGCCCCCTGGGCAAGGAACGGCAGGGTGGGATGGGCGGCGTCACCGATGACGATGGCCGCGCCCCGGTGCCAGTGCTGCACGAGACCGTGGCGGAACAGCCCCCAGAGATGCACCTCGTCAACCTCCGCGAGCAGGCTGCGCACGGGCGCTGCGAATCCAGCAAAGGCGGCGCGGAGGTTGGCGGGATCGTCCACCGCCCGCCAGTCCTCCGCCGCCCATGCGGCACGCTCCTCCACCGCGACGATGTTCAGCAGGCCGCGGGGCAGAGGATAGGTCACCAGATGCCGCCCCGGCCCGGTATGGACCCGTGCGACCGGCTCCGCCTCTCCCTGCACGACGGCGCGCCAGGCGACCTGACCGGTGAAGAAGGGCTGGGTGCCGTCCTCCCCCTCCACCGCGGTCCGCACGGGCGAATGGATGCCGTCGGCGCCGATGAGGAGATGGGCCTCATGGGTTTCGCCGCCGGCAAGGCTCAGGCGCACGGTCTGGCCCGTCACATCGGCGGCCAGAACGCGTGTCTTCAGGCGGAGAGTGACGCCCGCCTCCCGGATCGCGTCGAAAAGGAGGGCGATGAGATCGGGCCTGCGGACGAAGCGGTGCGGCTCCTCCGGTCTGAGCCGGGCGAGGTCGAGCCGGATCACGCGCCGCCCGGTCGGGCCGTCCACGATCTCCACCCCGCGGGAGCGGAGCGACAGGGTGGAGAGCTGCTCTCCGAGGCCAAGGGCTTCCAGCACGCGGGCGCCGTTGGGGGTGATCTGGAAACCGGCTCCGAACTCTCGCACCGCTTCAGCCTGTTCGAGCACGGTTACCCGGGCACCCTGGCGCGAAAGCGCCAGCGCCGCCGCCAGCCCCGCAACGCCCGCGCCGACCACCGTGATCTCCCGGCCGTTCAGCTCCATCCTATCGCCTCCAAAACGAAACACCGGAGGCCGCCGCCGCCGGTGTTTCCAGTCGTGTCTCCGGGAGGCGCCCATACGGCAATCGGCCGGGCGGGCGCCAGAGGCTCAGTCGTCGCGGTGAACCCGCTCGCGGCGTTCGTGGCGTTCCTGCGCTTCAAGGCTGAGCGTTGCGATGGGGCGGGCATCGAGCCGCTTGAGGGAGATGGGCTCTCCGGTTTCCTCGCAATAGCCGTATTCGCCGTTGTCGATACGCCGCAGCGCAGCATCGATCTTGGACACGAGTTTGCGCTGCCGGTCACGGGTGCGAAGCTCCAGCGCGCGGTCTGTCTCCTCGCTGGCACGGTCTGCGATGTCGGGGATATTGCGGGTGCTGTCCTGAAGACCTTCGATCGTTTCCCGGCTTTCCGAGAGCAGGTCATTCTTCCACGCAATCAATTTTCTGCGAAAATATTCGAGCTGTCGCTCATTCATGAATGGTTCGTCTTCTGCGGGTCGATAGTCTTCGGGTAGAAAGACTTCTGCCTTCATGTCAGCCCCCTTGGTCAGACCGGGCCGTGCACTGGGTTCGCTTATCGGCATACAGGCACTCCTTGGGAGGGTGCATTACCGCAAGATGTAGCACCTGTCACTAGCTTTGATCCTGCACTTGCAGCGAAGATGGCGCGTGTTACCCTCATGCCAGCATCAGGAAGATCGGCGGGCAGGATGAAGTTTCTCGGCACTCAGGATTACGTGGCGACGGAGGATCTGACGATCGCCGTGAACGCGGCGGTGGCACTCGAACGGCCGTTGCTGGTGAAGGGGGAACCGGGGACGGGCAAGACCGAACTGGCCCGTCAGGTGGCGACGGGCCTGGGCCTGCCGATGATCGAATGGAACGTGAAATCCACCACTCGCGCGCAGCAGGGCCTATACGAATATGATGCGGTGAGCCGGCTGCGGGACAGCCAGCTTGGCGACGAGCGGGTGCGGGACGTGGGCAACTACATCCGCAAGGGGAAGCTGTGGCAGGCGTTCGACGCCCCCGGAAAGGTCGTCCTGCTGATCGACGAGATCGACAAGGCCGACATCGAATTCCCGAACGATCTGCTTCAGGAACTCGACCGGATGGAGTTCCATGTCTACGAAACGGGGGAGACGGTGCGGGCCATCCATCGCCCGATTGTGATCATCACCTCCAACAACGAGAAGGAATTGCCGGACGCTTTCCTGCGCCGGTGCTTCTTCCACTACATCCGTTTCCCGGATGCGGAGACGATGCGGCGAATCGTGGCCGTGCATTTTCCCGATCTGAAGGAAGATCTGCTCGCGGCCGCGCTGACCCGATTCTATGAAATCCGCGAACAGCCCGGCCTGAAGAAGAAGCCCTCCACCTCCGAGGTGCTGGATTGGCTGAAGCTGTTGCTGGCGGAGGACATGACCGCGGAGGATCTGCGCAAGGATTCGCGCAGCCTGTTGCCAAAGCTTCACGGCGCGCTTCTGAAGAACGAGCAGGATGTTCACCTGTTCGAGAGGCTGGCCTTCATGGCCCGCGGACAACGCTGAGGGATGGGAATGACGACGATCATGGCTGAGCAGGATCAGACGGTGGAGCTTCGGCCGCTTCGGGCCTCGGATGAGGCAGAATGGCGCAGGCTGTGGACGCTGTATCTGGAATTCTACGAAAGTTCAGTATCTGAGGAGGTTTACGAGACGACCTTCAAGCGGCTTCTGAGCGACGATACCACCACGTTCCGCGCCTTGGTCGCGGACAAGGGGGATGGGCTGCTGGGGCTGGTTCACTATGTCTTTCACCCGCATTGCTGGCGGGTGGAGCAGGTGTGCTACCTTCAGGACCTGTTCGTGGACAAGGCTGCGCGGGGAACCGGGCTGGGCCGCGCGCTCATCGAGGCGGTCTATGCCGCGGCAGACCGGGAAGGGGCGCCGCATGTCTATTGGCTGACCCAGGAGTTCAACACGACTGCGCGACAGCTATATGACCGAATTGGCAAGGTGACGCCGTTCATCAAATACAATAGATTTTGAACTAAGCGACACGGAGAACCCACAAAACCCGGGCAAAGTGTCGCGGGGCCGCAAGCGGCCCTCGACCAACAGCCCGGAGGCCGCATGTTCAAACACTTTCCCTTCCGTCCCGGTTCCATCGCGCTCGCGATGGGGTTGGCGCTTTCCGCCTGCGGGCAGGTCAGGGATCAGCCCACCCGCCTCGCCGCGCCTGTGACAGCGCTTCCCGCCATGAAAGCGTTTGGGGTGGAACGGATCGACCCACCGCGCCGCGCCAATGCGGACATGGTGGATGATTTTCTGGAACTGTCGTTCGAGATGGAAAGCGGGCGGGCGCTGCCGGTGCTGACCCGGTTCGAAGGCCCGGTGACGCTGGCGCTGACCGGCCCGGTCCCGCCGAGCGCGTCGGACGAGGTGGACAAGCTCCTGACCCGGTTCCGGCGCGAGGCGCATATAGACATCACCCGCGTCTCGGATCCCGCCGCCGCAAGGATCGTGGTCGAGTTCGTCCCGCAAAGCAGGCTCCGCAACGCCGCCCCCGACGCGGCCTGCTTCGTGGCCCCCAACGTGACAGGCTGGAGCGATTATCTGAGCGCGCGCCGCACCGACCGGGCGGACTGGACGAAACTTACCACGCGCACGCGGGCCGGGGTGTTCATCCCCGCGGACGCCAGCCCGCAGGAGATCCGCGACTGTCTGCATGAGGAAACCGCGCAGGCCATGGGGCCGCTGAACGACCTCTACCGCCTGCCGGACAGCGTGTTCAACGACGACAACTTCCACGGTGCGCTGACCGGCTTCGACATGCTGATGCTGCGCACCTACTACGCGCCCGAGCTGTCCAGCGGCATGACGCGGGCGGAGGTGGCGGAGCGGCTGCCGAAGATCATCGACCGGCTGAACCCGCCGGGCCGGAACGTCGCCCGCAAGCCGGCCGGCCCCACCACCGCCGACTGGCGCGACGCGATCAACACGGCGCTGAGCAGCGGTTCGGCGGAAACGCGGGCCAATGCCGCGCGCCGGGCCGTCACTATCGCGCAGCGGAACGGCTGGGTGGATGCGCGGCTGGCCTTCAGCCATTTCACCTATGCGCGCACCGCCATGGCGGTCGACCCGGAGGCGGCGGTGACCAGCCTGATGTCTGCCCGCAGGCTTTATGAAGGGCTGCCGTCCTGCGCCACGCACAAGGCGCATGTGGACATGCAGCTCGCCGCCTTTGCCCTGACCTCCGGCGATGCGCAGGAGACGCTGCGGCTGGTGGAGCCGGAGTTGCAGGAGGCGAAGAGGTGGCAAAATGCCGCGCTGCTCTCCACCCTGCTGATGATGAAGGCGGAGGCGCTGGACAGGCTCGGGCGCGGAGAGGAGGCGGGCGCGGTCCGGCTCGACAGCCTCGCCTGGGCGCGTTACGGCTTCGGGGCCGATGAGGCGGTCAGGGCACGCCTGTCCGAGATCTCGGCGCTCGGCCCGGTGAGCGGGCGCAAGAAGGGGTGAGGATGCTCTACGTTCTGCTCGGGACGGTGGTTGGCGCCGTCGTCGGCGGTTTCCGCGCACGGGCGCGGGGAGGCAACGGCTTCGACATCGCGCAATATGCCGCAGTTCACGCGCTGATCGGCGGGGTGCTGATGGTGTTCGTTACCATCTGGCTGCTGCGGCAGGGGGCGGGCTGATGTTCCTGCCCTTCTTCGAGAAGCTGCGCGGCGCGGGCATTCCGGTAAGTCTCCGGGAATATCTGGCTTTTCTGGAAGGGCTTCACGCCGATCTGGTGATCTATGACGTGGAGGGGTTCTATTACCTCGCCCGCACGGTGATGGTGAAGGACGAGCGGCATCTGGACCGTTTCGACCGTGCCTTTGCCCAGACCTTCGCCGGGCTGGAGCAGATTTCCGTGGGCCAGGTGCTGGAGGCGCTGTCGTTGCCGCCCGACTGGCTGGAGAAACGCGCGGAGAAGCTGCTGACCCCCGAGGAACGTGCCCAGATCGAGGCGATGGGCGGATTCGAGAAGCTGATGGAGACGCTCCGCCAGCGGTTGAAGGAGCAGGAGGGCCGCCATCAGGGGGGCTCCAAATGGGTGGGAACGGCGGGCACCTCGCCCTTCGGCGCCTATGGCTACAACCCCGAGGGCGTCCGCATCGGGCAGGAGGAGAGCCGCCATCAACGCGCCGTGAAGGTCTGGGACAAGCGGGAATTCCGCAATCTCGACGACACGGTGGAGATCGGCACCCGCAACATCAAGGTCGCGTTGAAGCGGCTCCGCCGCTGGGCGCGGGACGGGGCGGAGGAGGAACTGGACCTCGACGGGACCATCAGGGCCACGGCGGAGCACGGCTATCTCGATGTGCAGACCCGGCCGGAGCGCCGCAATGCCGTGAAGCTCTTGCTGTTCTTCGACGTTGGCGGCTCCATGGATCCGCATGTGAAGCTGGTGGAGGAGCTTTTCTCCGCCGCGCGGGCGGAATTCAAGCATCTCGAATATTATTATTTCCACAACTGCCTTTACGAAGGCGTCTGGCGGGAAAACCGCCGCCGGTGGGACGAGCAGCTTCCGACCGAGGAGGTCCTGCGGACCTACGGGGCCGACTACAAGTGCATCTTCGTGGGCGACGCCGCGATGTCGCCCTATGAGGTCACCCATCCGGGTGGCGCCAATGAGCACTGGAACCCGGAGCCGGGAGAGGTCTGGCTGCATCGTGCGCGCCTGCAATGGCCGTCCAACATCTGGCTGAACCCGGTGCCGGAAGCGCACTGGCGGCACGCGCATTCGACCACCCTGATCCGTAAAATTTTCGATGATCGGATGTTCCCGCTGACCCTTGAAGGATTATCGCGTGGAATCAAGGAATTGGCACGGTGACGGCGGCAGCCTGAACAAAACGTGTAAATTTCTCCGCTTTAGGTTGATTGAGCGGATGTCCCTCGTACATTAAATAGAATTAGGCAGAATATCGCCGATGCGGGTAAAGGCCCGTGACTTCTTGATGGGGATGTCGAAGCAAGGAATAGGCCAATGCCGATCTTCGTGATTCTGGGCTGTTCGATGGGTGTTCTCTCTGCGGGAGCGTCGCTTGTCGGGGGATATGGATTGCTGGTTGCGGCACTGTCCTATTTTGGTTTCGGCTTTCTCGGAATGCTCGCCGGCATGGTGTTCGGCGCGCTCCGCACGCGGACCGGCTGACATGGGGAAGTGATATCGGGGGCTGACTGTGCCGCATTCACTCCACCTAGGGTGAAGAGCCGCGTTCCACCATTGAAAGACGGCGCACTCCGCTACATGCTCGCCGCATGACCTCCGCCCCGCTGACCCCGGCTTCCAGTCTCATCGTTTGCCCCTATTGCGACGCGCTGCATGAGCTGGCGCCCGTCGCGCCGGGCGCGCGTGCGCTGTGCCGGCGTTGCGGTTCCACACTGATCCGCAACCGGCCGGGCGCGCCGCTTCTGGTTTCCGTGCTGTCCATTACGTCGCTCATTCTCATGAGCGGCGGCGTGTTCTTTCCGTTTCTGGGCGTATCCAGCTACGGGATGAGCAATGAAAGCTCGGTCTTCGGGGCGGCGCTGGCCTTTCACGGAGATCTGCGGCCGCTGTCCTTTGCCGTGCTTCTGATGATCGTCCTGCTGCCCGTCACCCGCTGCATCGCGCTTGTCTATACGCTGCTTCCGCTCGCGCTCGGTCGCCCGCCGCTCCGCCACGCCGTTCGGGTGTTCCGAGTGGCGGAGCGGCTGCGCCCCTGGTCCATGGTGGAGGTTTTCGTGATCGGCACCGCCGTGGCGCTGGTCAAGGTCGCGGGACTGGCCAATATCACACTGGGGCCGGCTTTCTGGGCCTTTGCCGCGATGATCTTCACCGTGGCCATCGCCGATGGCTATATCAACAGATGGTCCATATGGTCGGCGCTGGAAACACGGAACGGATCCTGACTGCCGATGAGGCAGGGCTGGTCGGCTGCAGGATGTGCTGCCGCGCCTGGCCCAAGGGACAGGAGCGCTGCGGCCTGTGCGGCAGCCGTCTGCACAGCCCCGATACGGCGAGCCTGCAATGGGTCTGGGCCTGGTTGATTGCCGGGCTGGTCTTCTACATCCCTGCAAACCTGTTTCCGATGCTTTACACGGACACGCTGATCTACAGTTCCGGCGCGACGATCCTGGGCGGTGTGATAGAATTTTTCCAGTATGGCGATTATTTCGTCGCCTCGGTGATCTTCATCGCGAGCATCCTGATCCCGATCTGCAAATTCGCGGTCATCGCCTTTCTTGCCGTCAGCGTGCAACGCGGGCAGGCGGGGGGCGTGCGATACCAGCATGTCTATGAGGTGGTGGATTTCATCGGGCGCTGGTCGATGATCGATGTCTTCGTGGTGGCGATCCTGTCGGCGCTGGTGCAGCTGGGTTTCGTCGCCTCCATCCATCCGGGAACGGCAGCGGCGGCCTTTGCCTTGAGCGTCGCCTTTACCATGGTGTCCGCGCATAGTTTTGACAGCCGGCTTGTCTGGCGCAAGGCGCGGAAATCTGGCAGGAATTCCATGACCGGCCCCAAGGGCCAGCCCCCCGGAACGACCGAACAGGTGTTTCTCCATGACTGATCAAGGCACCGGCCGGGGCGAGGGCTCCGACGGCCCCGCGTCTCTTGACCAACGCCCCACGCGGGAGCCGTTCTGGCGGCGCATCGCCTGGATCTGGATCGTGCCGCTCGTGGCGCTGCTCGTGACGCTGGGGATCGCATGGCGCGCCTACAGCGAGCGGGGCGTGCTGATCGAGGTGTCCTTTGCCAATGCCACCGGGGTGATACCGGGGCAGACGGCGCTCCGCTTCCGCGACGTGGATGTGGGGGTGGTGGAATCCACCGGCTTCAGCGACGATCTTTCGCATGTCGTGCTCCGTATCCGGGTGCATCGCGACATCGCGCCCTTCGTTGACAAGGATGCGCGGTTCTGGATCGTGCGGCCCGAGGTTTCGGCCCAGGGCATTTCGCGGCTGGATACGGTGATTTCCGGGGTATTCGTCGAAGGATTCTGGGACTCGCATGCCGATGGGCCACCCGTCTATGAATTCACCGGGCTGGAGCAGATGCCGCCCGGCATCCTCAACGGGCCGGGGACGACCGTCACCCTCCGCGTCGCGGACCCGCGCGGACTGGCCGAAGGGGCTCCGGTGCTCTACCGCGGCATCACGGTCGGGCATCTGCAGAACATCCGCCTCGCGCCGACGGGGGATACGGTGCTGGTGGATGCCTTCGTTTCCGAACCGCATGACAGGCTCCTTACGACGGCGAGCGTCTTCTGGGACACCTCCGGCTTTTCCGTCTCCGTCGGGCCGAGCGGGGTGAACCTGAATGTCTCCAGCCTTGCCGCACTGGTGCAGGGAGGCGTGGAGTTCACCACACCGATCTCCGGCGGGGGGGTAAGCCGTTCGGGGCAGGAATACCGGCTGTTCCCCAGCGAAAGCACGGCGCGCGACAGCCTGTTCACCAAATCCGAAGGGACGCGGATCGAGGTCTCCGTCCTGCTCGACAGTTCCGTCCGGGGGCTGACGCAGGGGGCGGCGGTGCATTACGAGGCGCTTCCCGTCGGCGAAGTCACCAACCTTGCCGTGCAGATCGACCGCGCGCCGGACGGGTCGGAGGAGGTGCGCCAGCGCGTCATCCTCTCCCTGGTGCCGGAGCGCATGGGCCTGCCGCCCGATACCACGCCGGAGGGAATGTACGAGTTTCTGGATGAGCAGATCGCGCAGGGACTGCGCGCGCGGGCCGTCGGCACGGGTTTCCTCGGCAACACGATGATCATGGAACTGGCGCGGGTTGAGGGTGCGGAGGGCGGCGCGCTGGACCGTGCCGCGCAGCCGTTCCCGGCGATCCCCAGCGCGCCCGCCGATCTGAGCGACGTGACCACCACTGCGGAGGGGCTGCTCACCCGGCTCGGCAACCTGCCGATCGAGCAGCTGATCGAGGCCGCCACCGGCCTGATGAACTCCGCCACCGCCTTCATGATGAGCGACGATCTCCGCCAGACGCCAGCCGCTGCGCGCGACCTGCTGGATCAGGCGCGGGCGCTGCTCGGCTCGGAGGAAATGCGCAGCGCCCCCGCCGCGGTGCGGGAGCTGGTCGGCGAAGTGCAGGGGCTGGTGGCCGACCTGCGCACCCAAGGGATTGGCGACAAGGTGGGCATCGCGCTCGACGAAACCGCGCGCGCCGCCGCCATGGTGACGGAGGTGGGAGAGGGGGTGCCGGACCTGGTGAACCGGCTCCAGACGCTGACCGATCAGGTGGCCGCGCTCAACTATCAGGAACTGGGTGACCGTATGAGCGGCTTGCTTGCCCGGTTGGAGGAGGTCGCGGGGCAGGAGGGCACGCAGGCGTTGCCCGCGCAGCTTGGCGCGACGCTGAATGAGCTTGCCGGACTTCTGCAGACGCTGCGGGACGGCGGCGCTGTGGAGACGCTGAACCGCACACTGCAAAGCGCGCAGGCCGCCGCCGACGGTGTGGCGCGCGCCTCCGATCAGCTGCCCGCGATCAGCCAGCGGCTCGACGCGGTGGTGCGAAATCTCGACGGGCTGATCCAGACGTATGGCGCCCGCTCCAGCTTCAGCACCGAGACGCTGAGCGCGCTACGCGAACTTCGCCGCGCGGCCTCCGCCATAGGCTCGCTGGCGCAGACCATCGAACGCAATCCCAGCTCCATCCTCACCGGCCGCTAAGGAGGTATCATGCGCCTGAAACCCGTTCTGCTGGTGGGGCTTGCCGCGCTCGCCGCCTGTTCCAAACCCGAGGATACGGCGCGATTCACGCTGGAGCCGCCACCGCTGACGGCCACGGTTCCGAACCGCATCGGACGGGTGGAGGTGCGGGACGTGCAGCTTCCCGACTATGCCTCCGGGCAGGAGATCGGCTGGCAGACGGCGGATGGCGCGGTGCGCAGCAATCCGCAGAACATCTGGGCCGATACGCCGCAACGCGCCGTGACGCGGACGCTCGCCCGGCAGATAGAGGCCGCCAGCGGCGCCACCGCCATCGCCGAGCCGTGGCCCTTCGCCGAACCGCCCGCCCGGCGGCTGGAGGTCCGGGTGTCGCGGATGCTGGCGGGGGCGGATGGGCTGTTCCGCTTGTCGGGGCAGTATTTCGTCTCGCCCGCCGGGTTCTCCGGCAGCGATCAGCAGCGCAGTTTCGACATCACCGTTCCGCTCGCCGGTGAGGGGCCGGCCGCGATCGCGGCGGCGCAGGCGCGCGCCATCCAGATCCTCGCGACCCGGATCGCGCAGCTTTCCTGAGGCCGGGTGCCTCATCCTGAGGCAAATGTCCCGGCACACCATTAGTTTATGTCGCACGAGATTGCACTCTGTGCGAAGAATCGGGAAGACAGGGAAGGGTCAGACCCTTCTTCCCGCCATCAGGAAAGCGCGCATGAAAACGAGCCGTCAGATCGCCACCGCGCTGGTGCTTGCCCTTGCAGGTGCGGCGGCGTGGGCGCGGCTGGATCCGGGGGCGCATGCGCGGCTGGAGCCGCTGGGGCTGGGGTGGCTTGCGGGCGCGCCGGCTGCGGAACATCAGGCCGACCTGCCCATGGGCATCCCGTCGGTGGTGGCGGAGCCGGTGCGGCTGGCCGCCGTCGCCGACCAGATGACCGCCATCGGCGATGGCCGCGCCTTCCGCTCCGTCACGCTCCGGCCGGAAGTGTCGGGCCGTGTGGTCGCGGTGCCCGTCGCCTCCGGCGTGCGCGTCGCGGCGGGAGAGGTCATCCTGTCACTGGATGATGAGGTGCAGCGGATCGCGCTGGAACGGGCGCGGCTGGTGCGGGAGGATGCGCAGACCGCGCTGGAGCGGATCGAGCGGCTGCATGCCAGCGGCACGACCAATGAAATACAGCTCATCGCCGCCCGGCTGACGGTGGAGACGGCGGAACTTGAACTGCGGGACGCGGCACATGCGCTGGAGCAGCGCACGATCCGCGCGCCGATCGCCGGTCATGTGGGGCTGCTGGATCTCGACATCGGCGATCAGGTCAGCTCTGCCACGGACATCACGGTGATCGACGACCGGAGCCGGATTCTGGTGGAATTCCGCATGCCCGAGCGGTTTGCGGGCCGTGTGCGGGCGGGCGATGCGCTGACCGCGACCACGCTCTCCGTCATGGGGGCGGAGGCGGCGGAGGGCAGGGTTCACGCCATCGACAACCGGGTTGATCCCGCCTCCCGCAGCTTCCGCGTGCAGGGAGAGATCGGCAATGAGGACGACCGTTTCCGCTCCGGCATGGCCTTCCGCATAGACATGCGGTTTCCGGGAGAGGACCTGCCTGCGGTGCCGCCGCTCGCGGTGCAATGGAACGCAGCGGGCTCCTATGTCTGGGTGGTGCGCGGCAACGTGGTGGAGCGCGTGGCCATCCGCATCCTGCAGCGCGATGCGGACAGGGTGCTGGTGCAGGCCGCGCTCGTCCCCGGCGATCTGGTGGTGAGCGAGGGCTCGCAGACGCTGCGCCCCGGGCAGCAGGTGCATATTGCGCCGCCCGATGCGCCGACCACGGCGGCCTCCCGCGTTCCGGCGGGCACGGCGCCCGCAACCGAGACGCGGAGGGCCGATGGCGGACGCGACATCTGAGGCCCATTCCGGCGTCGCGCTGTTCATCCGGCGCCCGGTTCTCGCCTTCGTTCTGAATGCGCTGATCGTGCTGGCGGGGCTGGCCGCGCTTTTCGCCGTGGAGGTGCGGGAGCTTCCCTCCGTGGACCGTCCCGTGCTGACCGTCACCACGCGCTTTCCCTCCGCCTCCGCCCAGACCATCGACCGGGAGGTGACGGCGGAGATCGAGGGCGCGGCGGGCCGGGTGCCCGGTGTTTCCTCCATCTCCTCCACCTCCCGTTTCGGGCAGAGCCGCGTGACGGTGGAGTTCAATCAGGACGTCAACATCGACGTTGCGGCCTCCGATACGCGGGACGCGATCTCCCGCATCCGCAACAACCTGCCCGATGATGTGGAGGAGCCGCAGATCGTCAAGGCGGATGCGGATTCCGACCCGGTGATGCGGCTGGCCGTGCTCTCCGACACCCGCCAGATCGACGACCTGACGCGGCTTGTCGATGACGCGGTGGAGGATCAGCTCATCTCCGCGCCCGGCGTGGCCGACCTGCAGATCAGCGGCGACCGGGATCAGGTGTTCCGCATCGACATCGACCAGATGCAGCTTTCCGCCCGGGGCCTGACGCTGGCCGACATACGCAGCGCGGTCGGCAATGCCTCGCTCGATGCGCCCGCGGGCACGCTGCGGGCTGCGGCGCAGACGCTGGTCGTGCGCACCACTGCCCCGGTGACCACGCCGGAGGAGTTCGAGGCGCTGGAGCTGAAGGGGAACGTGCGGCTGGGCGATGTGGCGCGAGTGACGCTTGGCCCCGACATCGCCAATTCGGAGCTTCGCGTCGATGGCCAGCGCGGCATCGGCATCGGCATCATCCGGCAGGCACAGAGCAACACGCTCATCATTTCGGAGGAGATCACCCGCATCGTCGCGGGGCTGAACCGGACCCTGCCGCCCGATGTGCGCATCGTCATCACGCAGGACAGCGCCTCCTTCATAGAGGGCGCGATCCATGAGGTGCAGATCGCCCTGATCCTGACGGTGCTGATCGTGGTCGGGATCATCTACCTGTTCCTTAGGGACTGGCGCGCGACGATGATCCCCGCCATCGCGATGCCCGTGGCGCTGATCGGCACGGTTGCGGCGATCTGGATCATGGGGTTTTCCATCAACATCCTGACATTGCTCGCCATCGTGCTGGCGACGGGGCTGGTGGTGGATGATGCCATCGTGGTGCTGGAGAACATTGTCCGCCGCAGGCAGGAGGGGCTCGGCCCCCGGGCGGCGGCAGTGCTCGGCACGCGGCAGGTGTTCTTCGCCGTGATCGCGACGACGCTGACACTGGCCGCCGTGTTCGTGCCGATCTCCTTCCTGCCGGGCCAGACCGGCGGGCTGTTCCGGGAGTTCGGCTTCACGCTTGCCGTTTCCATCCTGCTGTCTTCCATCGTGGCTCTGACATTGTGTCCCGTCATGGCGAGCCGCCTTCCACAGACTGACATGAAAGAGGCGGAAGGCGGGAGAATATGGCATATGTTTCAAGGTGCTTATGACCGGACGTTGAAGTCTTGTCTGAACGCACCGGTTGTGGTGTTGACGGTGGCGGCGCTGTTCGGCTTTCTGGCCTTCCTCCTCTGGGGCCAGTTGCGGCAGGAGCTTACGCCGGAGGAGGATCGCGCAACGGTGATCCTCTCCGTCTGGGCGCCGCAGGGGGTCTCGCTCGACTTCACCGCCGCGAAGGTGGGGGAGATCGAGGATGCGCTGGCCCCGCTTCGCGCCGCGGGCGAGGTGCTTCACAGCTACGGCATCATCGGCGCGGCCAGTTCCCAGAACCGCGCCTTCATGGTGCTGACGCTTGCGCCCTGGGGGGAGCGGCAGCGGAGCCAGTCGGAGATCCTCGCCGATCTGACGGAGCGGATGCGCGCCATCATCGGCGTGCGCATTTTCACCAACCAGCCGAACTCGCTCGGCATCCGGGGGGCGGGTCAGGGTTTGCGCTTCGCCCTGCTCGGGCCGACATATGAGGAACTGGCCAAGGTCGCCGCACAGCTCGCGGAACGGATGGAGCAGGATCCCGGCTTCGGTCAGGTGCGGCTGGGCTACGAGACAACCGATCCGCAGCTGTTCATCGAGGTGGACCGCGACAGGGCGAGCGACCTTGGCGTGCCGATCGACGGGCTGGGCGAGGCGTTGCAGGCGATGCTGGACGGGCGCACGGTGGGCACCGTCTTCATCGCCGACCGGAGCTTCGACATCAAGCTCGTGTCCACCGCCGATCCTGTCGATGACCCCTCCGATCTGGAGCGGATCTTCGTGCGGACCTCCAGCGGCGACATGGTTCCGGTATCGACCTTCGTCACCATGACGGAGCGGGCCGTGGCCCCCAATCTCGGGCGGGAGGACCGGCTCCGCTCGGTGGAGATCGCCGCGAACCTGACCCCGGAGAAGAGCCTCGGGGCGGCGTGGGAAGAAGTCCGCGCCCTCTCCGCCGAGACGTTGCCTGAGACGATGCGGGTCATCCCGCTGGCGGAGGCTGCGACGCTGGGGGAGACCTGGGCCGGGCTCATCACCACGTTCGGCTTCGCCCTGCTGATCGTGCTCCTGGTGCTCGCCGCGCAGTTCGAGAGCTTCGTCTCGGCGGTGATCGTGATGGCGACCGTGCCGCTCGGGCTGGCCTGCGCCGTGTTCGCCATGCTGCTCACCGGCACGTCGCTCAACGTCTATAGCCAGATCGGCCTGGTCCTGCTTGTGGGGATCATGGCGAAGAACGGGATTCTCATCGTCGAATTCGCCAACAGTCTGCGCGACAAGGGCCGGGACGTGCGCTCCGCCGTGGAGGAGGCCTGTTCCATCCGCCTCCGGCCGGTGGTGATGACCATGGCTGCGACCGTGCTGGGCGGCGTGCCGCTGGTGCTTGCCTCCGGCGCGGGGGCGGAGGCGCGGGCGGCGCTCGGCTGGATCATCGTGGGCGGGCTGGGGCTTGCCATGGTGACGACGCTTTATCTCACGCCGGTGGTCTATCTGCTGCTCGCCGGGTTCTCGCCCGCGAAGGCGGAGGAGGAGGCGCGGCTCGTGCGCGAACTCGCCGCAGCGGCTGAGACTGCAGCGGCCAAGACTGCGGGCTAGGGCCTGCGGGCTAGCGCGAGCCGTTTCATGCCGGGGGTCGCGGGGGGCGTCCCCCGCGCCGCCGGAGGCGCTGCGCCGTCCTTCGGGGCTTGCGGCGGAGAAGTGTCGAAACTAGGTTCGCCGCCGCAAGTCAGGGTCCGGAGACATCATGGCCGAGAAGCGCAAGACCCCAACCCGCGCCATCTTCGAAGAGGTCGCGACCGAAACCCGGATCGAGGCCGCGCGCCCCGGCCGCATCGGAGAGGGCCGCAGCGGTGCGCGCGGCGCCATCCGCATCTGGCTGCTGATCCTCTTTGCACTCGTCGCGGCGATGATCATCGTGGGCGGGCTGACACGCCTGTCCGACGCGGGGCTGTCCATTACCGAATGGCGCCCCGTCACGGGCGCGCTGCCGCCGATGAACGATGCGGCCTGGCTGGCGGAGTTCGAGAAATACCGCGCAAGTCCGCAGTATCAATACATGAACGCGGGCATGAGCCTTGAGGCGTTCAAGCAGATCTACTGGTGGGAATGGGGGCACCGCCTGCTGGGCCGCCTGGTGGGGCTGGTCTGGGCGCTCGGATTCTTCGGCTTCCTGATCGCGCGCAAGATCCCCGCGGGCTGGACGGGCAGGCTGCTGCTTCCCGGCGTGCTGGGCGGGGTTCAGGGCGCGATCGGCTGGTGGATGGTCGCCTCCGGCCTGACGGGAGAGATGACCTCCGTCGCCTCCTACCGGCTGGCGATCCATCTTGGCCTTGCCTTCGTGATTCTCGGCTTCCTGTGGTGGTATGCACTGCTTCTGGGCCGGTCGGAGGCCGATCTGCTTCAGGCCCGCCGCGCGCGGGAGCCGAAGTTGTTCTCCATGTCCACCGGCCTGATGCATTTCGCCTTTCTCCAGATTCTCATCGGCGCGCTGGTCGCGGGGATCGACGCGGGCCGCAGCTTCACCGACTGGCCCCTGATGGACGGGGCATTCTTCCCGCCCGGCGGGTTCTACATCGAGCCGTTCTGGCGGAATTTCTTCGAGAATCCGGGCGTGGTGCAGTTCATGCACCGCATGGTGGCCTATCTGCTGTTCGTCTTCGGCATCGTGGTCTGGGCTCGCGGGCGGCGGAGCAGCCATGCCGCGACGCGTGCCGCGTTCAACATGGTGCTGGCGGCGCTGCTCCTGCAGGTGGTGCTGGGCATCGCCGCGGTGCTGACGGGCGCGCAGCTTCACGCGGCGATCACCCACCAGCTCGGCGCGATCCTGCTCTGGGTCATGATCATCCGGGCGCGGTATCTGTCGCAATATCCGATCCAGACCTCCATCCGGGGGACGCGGGCATGAGCGCGCTGTCCGACCTGTTCGCCTTCCAGCGGGAGACGGAGGCGCTGGCCCAAGTGGCGGAGCGGCTGGGCTGGGATCAGGAGACCGTCATGCCCCGCGGCGCCTATGCCCAGCGGGGGGAGGAGACGGCGGCGCTGGAGGGGGTGCTGCACGCGCGCCGCACCGATCCCCGCATCGGCGAATGGCTGGCGGCGCTCGATACCGTCCGGCTCGCTCCGGCGGAGGCGGCGCAGGTTCAGCGGATCCGGCGCGCGCATGAGCGGCAGATGCGTGTGCCGCTGCGGCTGGCCACGGCGCTGGCGCGCACCACGAGCATGGCGCAGGGGCTCTGGGCCGATGCGCGGGCGCGGGAGGACGTGGCGGGCTTCCTGCCCACGCTCTCCGAAGTCGTCGCGCTGAAGCGTGAGGAAGGGCAGGCGCTGGCAGGAGGCGGCGACCCTTACGACGCGCTGATGGAGGATTACGAGCCCGGCGCAACGGGGGAGGAGACCGCCGCCCTGTTCGGGCGGATGCGGCCCCGCCTCGTTGCGCTGCGCGAGGCGATCCTTGCATCGGACCGTGGCGCCTCCGCCCTGTCGGGGCGGTTCGATGAGGCGGCCCAGATGGCGCTCGCCACAGAACTGGCGGGCGTTTTCGGCTATGACTGGGGGCGCGGGCGGCTGGACAAGGCCGTGCATCCCTTCTCCTCCGGCTCCGGTCAGGATGTGCGGATCACCACCCGCACCGATCCCGCCGATCCGCTGAACTGCATCTATTCGACCATCCACGAGACGGGCCATGCGGTCTATGAACAGGCGGTCGATCCGGCCTACCTGCTCACCGCCATCGGCCACGGCGCGTCGATGGGCGTACATGAGAGCCAGAGCCGCATCTTCGAGAACCAGCTTGGCCGCAGCAGCGCCTTTACCGGCTGGCTGTCCGGCCGCATGGTGGAGTTGTTCGGAGAGAACGCGCCTTCCGATCCGGCGGAGTTCGACCGCGCCGTCAACCGCGTCCACCCCGGCTTCATCCGCACGGAGGCGGACGAGGTGCATTACAACCTGCATATCATGCTGCGCTTCGATCTGGAACGCGCGCTGATCCGGGGGGAGATGGAGGCGGCCGATCTGGAGGAGGCGTGGAACGCCCGCTTCGCCCGCGACTTCGGCCAGCAGGTCACCCGCCCGAGCCAGGGGGTGCTTCAGGATGTGCACTGGCCGGTGGGGCTGTTCGGCTATTTCCCGACCTATGCGCTTGGCAATGTCTATGCGGGCTGCCTTCATTCGGCGATGCGCCGGGATCTGCCGCAACTGGACGGCGATCTCGCGCGCGGGGATCTCGCGGCGCCGCTGCACTGGCTGAAGGAGGCGGTGCAGCGGCATGGCGGCCTTTACGAGCCGCGCGACCTCATCGCCCGCGCCACCGGAGAGCCGCCGTCGGAGGGGCCGCTGCTCGACTATCTGGAAGCCAAGTTCGGGCGGCTTTACGACCTCTGACCGGTCAGCGCCTCGCGCAGCGATCCCGCGGGCAGGGCGGGATGGCCGAGATCGAGGGAGGAGAGCAGGTCCGACAGGTGATGCGCCATCGCGATCTCCGCCCGCGCGCCATCGCCTGCCGCAATGGCGTGCAGGAGGTCACCATGCGCGTGGCTGTCGCAGATGGCCTGCCGCCGCTGCCAGTAGAGCGCGATGATGAGCGATGAGCGCGACACGAGCGAGGCCACGAACTCGCAGATGATCGACTGTCCGGCGAGCCGCGCGACCTCCACGTGGAACCCGCCGGAGAGATACAGCGCCCGCCCCGTATCGCCCGACGCGAGAGCTGCCTGTTCCGCGGCGATATGGCCCGCCAGCCGGTCTATGTCCGCGGGCGTGGCCCGTCCGGCGGCCAGGCGGGCGGTGCGGGGTTCGAGGATCTGCCGGGCCTCGAACACCTCCTGGGCCTCGCGGGCGGAGGGCCGGGCCACAAAGGCGCCCCGGTTGCGTTTCAGGACGATCAGATGGTCATGCGCCAGCCGCTGAAAGGCCGCGCGGACCACCGTCCGGCTCACCCCATAGACCTCTCCCACCTCGTCCTCCGACAGTTTTGTACCGGGCAGGACGCGGTGTTGATGGATGGCCTCCGCCAACCGGGCCGCGATGGCGTCGCTGCTCGCCGTGGAGGGGGAGGAGGGGGGTGCTGTCTGTTCCACCCTTCCGACTCCACAGGTTCTGCAGGGTCTCGGCAAGAGGCGAAGATCGGCAACAGGATTGTATACGATTTCCGACGCGGCTTTGCGCGCCGCCGCCGGCTGCCTGCCCAAATTTGGCGCAAATCCTGTCTCGGCCTGCTGCAGGAGCGAAATCCGTTCGCGGGGCCGGAGGAGTCCCGCATGATCGCGGGGTCGCCATCGGGAGCAGGGCCATGCGCAGCGGACAGGATCTGGAACTCGTCAGCCTCACCAAGCGATACGGCCAGACCACGGCGGTCAACCGGGTGAGCCACCTGTTTCCTGCGGGAACCTATGTCTGCCTGCTGGGCCCCTCCGGCTGCGGCAAATCCACCACGCTCCGCATGATCGCGGGCCATGAGAGCGTGTCGGACGGGGCGATCGTCCTTGCAGGCGCCGACATCTCTCATCTGCCGCCCGCGCGGCGCGGCACGGCGATGATGTTCCAGAGCTATGCGCTGTTCCCGCATCTGAGCGTGACCGACAACGTGGCGTTCAGCCTGAAGATGAAGGGTGTCGATCAGGCGGCGCGGCGCAAGCGCGCGGGCGAGATGCTGGAGCTTGTGGACATGTCGCGCTTTGCCGAGCGCAGGCCGGCGCAGCTTTCGGGCGGGCAGCAGCAGCGCGTGGCCCTGGCCCGCGCGCTCATCACCGATCCGCAGGTTCTTCTGCTGGACGAGCCGCTTTCGGCGCTGGACCCGTTCCTGCGCCTGAAGGTGAGGGCGGAGCTGAAGCGGCTTCAGCGGGAGCTGGGCATCACCTTCATCCATGTCACCCATGGTCAGGACGAAGCGATGGCGCTGGCCGACGAGATGGTGCTGATGAACAACGCCGTCATCGAACAGTCCGGCACCCCGCAGGAGATGTTCAACGCCCCGCGCACGGAATTCGTCGCGCGCTTCATGGGCGGGCACAACGTGGTGTCGTTGCCGCAGGGGCGGTTCGCCGTCCGTGCGGACGAGGTGCGGATCGCGCCCTCGGGGACGGATGCCGTCGTGCGCAGCGTCGAATATCAGGGCGCGCATGTCGCCGTCACCAGCATGGCGGCAGGTGAGCAGGAGATCCTCGCGCTGATCCCCGAGGGCGTCTTTTACAGAGATCCGAAGCAACCGGGCGACGCCGTGCGTCTTGCCTGGGACGAAGGGCGGCAGCACCGCCTTCTGGCCTGATCCAACGGAGAGGACAAGGAACATGAGCAAGATCGGTTACAGCCGGCGCGGTGTGTTGAAGGCGGGGGCGGCTGCGGCCGCGGCCTCCGCCTTTCCCGCGCCGATGATCTGGGCGCAGGAGATCAGGAACATCACGCTGCGCCAGTTCGGCACGGGCGTGTCCAACATCAACGAAGTGGCGCAGAAGGTGAAGGAGGACCTCGGGTTCACGCTGGAGATGACCGCGCTCGACAGCGACGCGGTGACGCAGCGCGCCGCGACCCAACCCAACAGCTTCGACATCGCCGATATCGAATACTGGATCTGCAAGAAGGTCTGGCCGACCGGCAACCTTCAGGCGATGGATACGGCCAAGATCAAGCTCTACGACAAGATCGTGCCGCTGTTCACGACCGGCAAGCTCACGCCGGAGTCGGTGATCGCGCAGGGTACTGCGCCGCATACGGTCGGCTTCGTGGAGGCGCAGGGCTCCAAGACCTTCGCCAAGGAACCGACGCAGTGGATGACCCTCATTCCCACGATCTACAACGCCGATACGCTGGGCATCCGCCCGGACATCATCAACCGCCCCATCACCCAGTGGAAAGAGCTGCTGAACCCGGAGTTCAAGGGCAAGGCCTCCATTCTCGACATCTCCGCCATCGGGATCATGGACGCGGCGATGGTCTGCGAGTCGATGGGGGCGATCAAATACGGCGACAAGGGCAACATGACCCGCGAGGAGATCGACAAGACCCTTGCGATCTTCACGGAGGCCAAGCGCGCTGGACAGTTCCGCTCCTTCTGGAAGACCTTCGATGAAAGCGTGAACCTGATGGCCTCGGGAGAGGTGGTCATCCAGTCCATGTGGTCGCCGGCGATCACGGCGGTCAAGACGCGCGGCATCCCCTGCGTGTATCAGCCGCTGGAGGAAGGCTACCGCAGCTGGGGCGGCGGGATCGGCCTGTCCAAGGCGCTGGACGGGGCCAAGCTGGACGCGGCCTATGAGTATATCAACTGGTATCTCTCCGGCTGGGTCGGCGGCTTCCTGATGCGGCAGGGCTACTATTCCGCCGTGCCGGAAACCTCGAAGGAGCATATGGACGCCAACGAATGGGGCTACTGGTTCGAGGGCAAGCCCGCGACGGCCGACATCGCCAACCCCTATGGTCAGGTCATGGCCAAGGCGGGCGAAAGCCGCGATGGCGGTTCGTTCTACGAACGCATGGGCCATGTCGCCTGCTGGAACTCCGTCATGGATGAAAACCAGTACATGGTAAGGAAATGGAATGAGTTCATCGCGGCCTGAGGTCTCTCCCCTTCAGGCGATGGCGGCGGAGGCGGCCCGGCAGGCCGTCTCCCCTTCCGGGCCGGACAGGGGCAGTCTGACGGCTCCCGTGCGGAGGGCGCGGTCGGCCAATTTCACCGGTTGGCTGCTGGCCTCTCCGCTGGCGGTGGTGCTGCTGGTCTTTCTGATCCTGCCCATCGCGATGATCGTGGCGGTGAGCTTCTGGAGCGCCACCGAATTTACCATCGTTCCCGATTTTTCCTTTGAGAATTATGAATTCCTATTCGGTTCGCCGGTGACCTACCGGGTCTTTCTCAACACGTTCAAATATGCGCTCATCACCTGGGCGGCGACGCTGCTCATCGGGTTCACCGTTGCCTATTTCCTGGCTTTCCATGTTCGCAGCCAGGGATGGCAGACCGTGCTGTTCCTGCTTTGCACGATACCGTTCTGGACATCGAACATCATCCGCATGATCTCCTGGATCCCGTTTCTGGGGCGCAACGGGCTGGCCAATTCGGCGCTGATCTCCTGGGGGGTGATCGACGAGCCGCTGGAATGGCTGCTGTTCTCCGACTTTTCGGTGATCCTCGCCTTCGTGCATCTGTACACGCTGTTCATGGTCGTGCCGATCTTCAACACGATGATGCGGATCGACCGCAGCCTGATCGAGGCGGCGAACGATGCGGGCGCATCCGGCTGGCAGATCCTGTGGAACGTCATCATCCCGCTCTGCAAGCCTGGCATCATGATCGGCACGATCTTTGTCGTAACGCTGGTGATGGGTGATTTCATCACCGTCCGGTTCATGTCCGGCTCGCAATCGGCCAATGTGGGGCGGCTCATCTCCAACGACATCGCCCTGCTGCAATATCCGTCGGCCGCGGCGACGGCGGTGGTGCTGCTCTGCACCGTGCTGATCGTGATCGGCATCATGCTGCGCTTCGTCGATATCAGGAAGGAGCTGTGATGGAACGGCGTCCGTGGTCCTTCTATGCGCTGGCGGCGTTCTTTACGCTGTTTTTGCTGTTTCTTTACGGGCCGACCATCACCATCGCCATCCTGTCCTTTCAGGGGCCGGAGGGCGGGTTGACCTTTCCGATGCGCGGCGTCTCGCTCCACTGGTTCCGCGACCTGTTCGAGCAGCAGGCGGTCGGCGACATCTGGGGCGCCTTCCGGCGGAGCCTGGCGCTCGGCCTCATGGTGATGGTGGCGACGGTGGTGATCTCCGTCATGGGCGGTCTGGCGTTCCGCAAGCGGTTCACCGGGTCGGGCCTGGTGTTCTATCTCATCATCACCAGCCTCGTCATTCCCTCCATTCTCGTCTCGCTCGGAGTCGGGCTGATCTTCTCCCAATCGGGGCTTACGGTGCATTGGGCGACATCGGGCTTCGGCGCGCAGCTGACATGGACGCTGCCCTTCGGGCTGCTGATCATGTTCGCCATCTTCAACCGCTTCAACCCGGCCTATGAGGAAGCGGCGCGCGATCAGGGGGCGACGGCATGGCAGACGCTCTGGCATGTGGTCATCCCGATCATCGCGCCGTCGCTGATCGGGGTGGCGCTGTTCGGCTTCACGCTCTCCTATGACGAATTCGCGCGGACGCTGCTGACGGCGGGCAGCTACAACACGCTGCCGCTGGAGATCTACGGGATGACCACCAATGTCACCACGCCGGTGATCTTTGCGCTGGGGACGCTGACGACACTGTTTTCCTTCCTTGTGATCGGGGTTTTCGTTCTGGCTCTTGCCATTGCCGCGAAACGGCGGGCAAAGCTCCTCTCCGATGCGGGGAGAGGGGTCTAGGGTTTGCGACTGCTGTTCATCAATCCGAATGCCACGGTCAGCATGACGGAGGCGGTGGTGGCGACCGCCTGCGCGCTGACGACGGCAGAGGTCGCCGGCTGGACCAACCACGACGGACCTCCGGCCATCGAGGGGGCGGAGGACGGGGAACGCGCGGTTCCGGGCGTTCTCTCCCGGCTGGAGGCGGCGCGGGACTGGGGGGCGGATGCGATCGTCATCGCCTGTTTCGACGATACCGGGCTTGAGCGGATCCGGGCCAGTGCCCATTGCCCGGTGATCGGCATCGGCGAGGCCGCGTTTCACATGGCGGCCCTGATGGCGCCCCGCTTCCGGGTGATGACCTCGGTGGAGGCGGCACTGCCGGTGATCGGGCAGAACATATCCGCCTATGGGTTCGCGCCGCGGTGCGCGGGTCTGCATGCCAGCGGGATCCCGGTGCTGGACCTCGACAGCGGCACGGAGGAGGTGGTGGACCGCCTCGCCGCCGCGATCCGGGGCGCCGGTGGAGACGATCCCGTGGTGCTGGGCTGCGCGGGGATGAGCGCGCTGCGCCCGCGGCTCGCCGCGCGGCTTTCCATGCCGCTGGTGGACGGGGTGGCCGCGGCGGCGCTGCTGGCGGAAAGCCTCGCCCGGCTCCGCAGCGCCGCCTAGCAGGGGGCTGAAAAGGGCCTCCAGGTCTGCGCGGGAGCGGAAATCCTCCGCAATCCGGGGAAATCCAGCCCGAAATCCACGCATTGCCGGTAGTTCCGGGGCTGATTTCCGGATTTTTAAAGCTTATTCAGCAGCCTGCTAGACCGCCCAGTCTGGTTTGCGCTTGTCCAGAAAGGCGCAGATACCCTCGTTCGTGTCGGCGTGGAGCATGTTCTCCACCATGACGCCACCGGCGAGGGCGTAGGCATCCTCCAGCGGCAGACCGATCTGGTCGTAGAAGGTCCGCTTGCCGATCCGCACCGCAGTGCCGAGCTTGCCTGCAACCGTGGCGGCAAGCCGCGCCGTCTCCTCCGACAGCCGTTCGGCCGCGACGACCCGGTTGACGAGGCCCAGCTCCCGCGCGCGGGCGGCGTCGATGAACTCCCCCGTGGTCAGCATCTCGAACGCCTGCTTCCGCGCGATGTTGCGGGTCAGCGCGACCATGGGCGTGGAGCAGAATAGCCCGATGTTCACCCCGTTCACGCCAAAGTGCGTGCCCTCCGCCGCCACCGCCATGTCGCAGGAGGCGACGAGCTGACAGCCCGCCGCCGTGGCGATGCCATGCACCTCGGCGATCACGGGCTGGGGCAGGCGGGGGATGGCGGTCATCACCCTTGCGCAACGGTCGAACAGGTCGGCAAAGGCCGCAGCCCCGCCATCGGGCGCTGCGCGCTTCGCCTGCATTTCCTTCAGGTCATGCCCTGCGCAGAACGCCTTGCCTGCCCCCCGCAGCACGACGGCACGGATGCTCTCGTCCTGCGAAAGCGCGCGGAATGCGTCGGAAAGGGCGGCCAGCATCGCATCCGACAGGGCATTGAGATTGGCCGGACTGTTCAGCGTGAGCGTGGCGACCCCGACGTCATCCGACCGCAAGAGTATATCATCCATTGTCATTCCTCCCCGTTGCCGGAACTGTAGCGCGCGAAAAACGGGGGAGGAAGCCGTGGCGCTGACAATGACGATGACCGGGCTTGATGCCTTCATGCACGCACAGTTCCCGCAGGTGGCGGCGGATTTCGCCATCGATGCCCTGGGGGAGGAGGAACTGGTCACCCGTCTGCTGGTGGGGGACAGGCATCTGCGGCCGGGCGGCACCGTCTCCGGCCCCGCCATGTTCGCGCTGGCGGATGTGTCGGTCTATCTCGCCATCCTTGCCAGGATCGGGCCGAAGGCGCTCACGGTAACGACGAACTGTTCCATCGACTTCCTGCGCAAGCCCGTCTCCGGTGCGGACCTGATCGCGCGGACACGGATACTGAAGCTCGGCCGGGTTCTGGCGGTGGGGGACGTGCTTGTCTTCTCCGACGGGCAGGAAGAGCCAGTGGCGCGGGCGACACTGACCTATTCGATCCCGCCGAAATGAGGTGAAATGTGGGGTATTGTAATACCTATTTTTCAAGTAATTGAAATCTATAAGAAATTACTTGCATCACGTGCTTGACTGTGCAGCGAACTTCTATAGAACACCGCAATCCGAATTCTCGGAGTCCGGTCCCGGCCGGGCTCTCTGCAAACGAACGGGATCTGGACCATGAAGACCTTCACCGCGACGCCTGCGGACATCGAGAAGAAGTGGATCCTGATCGACGCCGAAGGCGTCGTTCTGGGCCGCCTCGCCACGATCGTCGCCAACCGCCTCCGCGGCAAGCACAAGCCGACCTTCACGCCGCACATGGACATGGGCGACAACGTGATCATCATCAACGCCGACAAGGTGCAACTCACCGGCACCAAGCGGGATGACAAGAAATACTACTGGCACACCGGCTATCCGGGTGGGATCAAGGACCGCACCGCGCGTCAGATCCTCGAGGGCAAGTTCCCGACCCGCGTGGTCGAGAAAGCCGTGCAGCGCATGCTGCCGGGCGGCAAGCTCTCGCGCCAGCAGATGACCAACCTGCGTATCTATGCGGGCGCCGAACATCCGCATGAAGCCCAGCAACCCGAAGTGCTGGACGTCAAGACGCTGAACCCGAAGAACACCCGGAGCGCGTAAGTAAATGGCCGAAGACATCAAAACCCTCGATGACCTGAAATCGGTTGTCTCCGGGTCCGCCGCCGCCGTGGCCGACGAAGCCCCGCGTGAGCCCGTGCGTGACGAACTTGGCCGGTCCTACGCCACCGGCAAGCGGAAGGATGCGGTCGCCCGCGTCTGGATCAAGCCGGGTTCCGGCAAGTTCCTCATCCGCAACAACAAAGGTGAGTTCATCGACTACACCGCGTATTTCGCGCGCCCGGTGCTCCAGATGATCCTGCGCCAGCCGTTCCAGGTCGCCAATGTCGAAGGTCAGTTCGACGTGATGGCCACGGTTGCGGGCGGCGGTCTTTCCGGTCAGGCCGGTGCGGTGAAGCACGGCATTTCCAAGGCGCTGCAACTCTACGATCCCACGCTGCGTTCGGCGCTGAAAGCTGCAGGCTTCCTGACCCGCGACAGCCGCGTCGTCGAACGGAAGAAATACGGCAAGGCGAAAGCCCGCCGGAGCTTCCAGTTCTCCAAACGCTGATTTCGCGTCGATATTCGGAAAGGCCCGCCCCCTGTGGCGGGCCTTTTTGTTTGCGCGCGTGGCGGGAACCTCCCTTGCCAACCGTCAGCGGCTGGCCTGTTCCCGATCAAGGGCGCGGATGGCGGCCACGATCTCCGGCGCGACCAGAGCCGCACCTTCCGGCGAGGGGTGATTGTCGTCGAAGTAGAACATCTTTCCGCCGAAGGCATTTGCGCAACGGTTTGGAATGAATGTGTCGCAGAGCAGCCTGTCCGGGCGCACGCGGGCAATACGCGGGCTGTGGATCGCGTCGAAGGCGGTGATGATGGCATCGGAACGGCGATGGAAAAATGTCCTGCTGGTGGAGATTGCCGGTTGTGCCTCCGGGTCGAACATCAACTCCCGCGCAACGCGGAGCGGCACTTTCCATCCCGCCTCCGGATAGGGATAGACCAGAACGACGTTGAACCGCTCCGCCAGCGCGGCGACCTGCGTGGCATAGGCAGAAATGACCCGGGCCTCCCGCTCGCCGTCGAAGGGATCGCCGGGAGGGAGCGCGGCCACGTCCATCGGTATGGGCGGTCCCGGTTCATTGCCGCCCTCGCCATTTCGCGCCCTGAGCCCGCTCGCATAGACCGGCCATCGCGCGGCAAGGACCACCGTTCTGACGCCGGACTGTTCCAGCCAGTCCAGATAGGCGCGATTATATGCGTCGCAACTGCGCGAGGGCAGCTTGTCGAGCCGGACAAGACCGGGCACGGGCGGACAACCGGCATATCCCGAAACGTAGCTGCCGATGCCCATCCCGGTCAGCATCGCCTGCAACGGCGGGGCGAGACTGGTGGCGTGGCTGTCGCCCATGATCGCGACCTGCGGGCCGGATTCACCGGCGGCACAGGTGCGGACCGGGTGGATGGGCGGGGGATCGTTGTCGGCGGTCAGACAATGGCCGCGATACCGCTCCCGCCCCGCCAGAAGCTCCGTGGCCCATGGCATACGCTCAGGGAACCCTTCCGCCTTGCGGATCCCGATGCCGGCGGCGGAGAAAAGCACGATCCCCACGACCGCTGTGGCAAGCGGCAGGCGACGCCCGGCGAGCAGGGGGGCGCCGCCGCGGAACGGCTGCTCTACCCAGCGCCAGCTCAGCCAGCCAAGCAGGACGGAGGCGATGACCAGCAGCGCCATCACGCCCGCACGGGGTTCCTCCGCCAGCCGAAGCCGCGTGAAGGCCATCAGCGGCTGGTGCCACAGATAGGTGCTGTAGCTGATGAGGCCGAGCCACACGACCGGCCGGAGTGAGAGGATCTGCCCCACCCGCGTGCCCTGACCGCCCCATACCAGCACCAGCACCGCCCCGAGAACCGGCAGCAGCGTCGCGAGCGACGGCGAGGGCATCCCCGGCAGCAAGAGGAGCGATACGAGGATCATCGCCAGCCCCAGCGCCGCGGGACCGCCACGCGGCGCCTGCGGGCGAAGGCGGATGCCGAGGGCTGCAAGCGACCCGGCCAGAAGCTCCCATATCCGCGACGGGGTGAAGAAGAAGTTCTCCTCCGGCCGGATGCGCCAGCCCACCTCCGCCAGCGCGAGGGAGGCAAGCGCGATCACGCCCAGCACGATGAGCGCGATCCTCCGTCCGCCGCGTGTGACCAGAAGGAAAAGGAGCGGCGGGAAGACCAGGTAGAACTGCTCTTCGATGGCCAGGCTCCATGTGTGAAGCAGGGGCTGCAACTCTGCCGCGGTGCTGAAATAATCCGCGTGTCGGGAGAAGTGAACATTGGAAAGGAACAGCGCTGCTGCCGCGATGCTCCGCCCGAAATCCGCGAAGTCCGCCGGAAGCATCCATACCCAGGCGACGGGGATGCAGGCCGCGAGCATCACGAAAAGCGCGGGAAGGATACGCCGCGCCCGGCGCACGTAGAACTCCGTCAGGCTGTAGCGACGCGCTTCGATGTCCTGAATGAGGATACCGGTAATGAGAAAGCCGGAGATGACGAAGAAGATATCGACGCCGATATAGCCACCGCCGAAGAAGGGCGCACGCGCGTGGAACAGAACGACCGTCGCAACGGCAATGGCGCGCAGGCCGTCGATCTCTGGGCGATATTTCATGTGGGGGCGGCTCTCCTGACCGCGAAGAGACTGGTGGACCTTCGGCGGTAGTCAAGGGGAGACGCCGCCTGTGTCTGGCAAAGCTTGACGCAACTCATCCCTGCAAGCGATGGTATCTGGCGGAGGTGCCCCATGCGCGACACGATCGATTCCGAGAAACTCGTCACCCATTACGTCGATGGCCACTGGATCGCGCCGCTCTCCACGGAGGCGTTTCCCTTCGAGACGCCGCATGACGCGGCGGTGCGGGGAAGTATCATCCTTGCCGGTGCGCAGGATGTGGCGCGCGCGCTCGATGCGGCGCGGCGCGCTTTCGCCGGTTTCTCCCGCACCTCCAAGGCGGAACGGCTGGCATTGCTGCGGCGGATTCACGATCTGACGCAGGAGCGTATCGGCGACCTCGCCCAGGCGATTTCCCTGGAAATGGGCGCGCCGATCGACATGGCCCGAAGAGCGCAGGCGGGGGCGGGCGTCGGTCATGCCGCGGGCTTCATCGAGGCGCTGGAGGGGATGGAGGAGGAGGAACGGCTCACCAACGGCGACCTGCTGATCCGCGCCCCGGTGGGGATTTCGGGGCTCATCACGCCGTGGAACTGGCCGATCAACCAGATCTCGCTGAAGGTGCTGCCGGTGATCGCGACAGGCGGCACCTGCGTGCTGAAGCCGTCTGAATACACGCCGCTTTCCGCCATCGTCTATATGGAGATCCTCGACGCGGCAGGGGTGCCTGCGGGCGTGGTCAACATGGTGCAGGGGAACGGGCCGGGAGCGGGCGTCGCGCTTTCCACGGACCCGTTGGTGAGCCATGTCTCCTTCACCGGCTCCACGCGGGCGGGGCGGGCCGTCGCCGATGCCGCGGCGGAGGACATCCGGCGCATCACGCTGGAACTCGGGGGCAAGTCGGCGAACCTCGTCTTTGCCGATTGCGGATCGGACCTCGAGCAGCGCGTGCGCGACAGCGTGGCGGAATGCTTCCTGAACTCCGGCCAGTCCTGCGATGCTCCGACACGGATGCTGGTGGAGCGAGGCGTCTATGACCGGGTGGTTGAGATCGCGGCCGATGCGGCGGCGAACACCGTGCTTGGCCTGCCCTCGGAACCGGGCGATCACATCGGCCCGCTGGTCAACGCCACGCAGTTCGAGCGGGTGCAGGACCTGATAGCCGCCGGTGTGTCGGAGGGCGCGCGGGCCGTGGCGGGCGGCCCGGGCCTCGCGCCCGGTTTCAATGCGGGCTACTGGGTCCGGCCGACGGTCTTTGCCGATGTGACCCCCGACATGCGGATCGCGCGGGAGGAGATTTTCGGCCCCGTCCTTTCCATCCTCCCGGTGGACGGGGAGGCGGAGGCCATCCGCATCGCCAACGATTCGCCCTATGGCCTCGCCGCCTATGTGCAGACCGGCGATATGGAGCGGGCCGGACGGGTCGGCCGCGCGCTCGACGCGGGGGCGATCCATGTGAACGGCACGGGCATGGGCTGGGGCTCTCCCTTCGGCGGCTGGAAGCAATCGGGCCTCGGGCGAGAGGGCGGCAGGCTCGGCATCGAAGCGTTCCAGGAGGTAAAGACTCTGCATCTGCCGCAGGGCTGACAGCACCGCGCCGGGGTTGCACCCGCGGCTGGGGCCGTTTCGCGCGCTCGGACAGGTGGGAGCCTCTGCCGCCCGTTTCCGCCGAAGGGCAGGGCGGCCACGCCCCCGGGACGCGTGTCTGGGACTGTGCGCAAGCTCGGTGATCATGAGCAGGCACAGCAGGCCGGGAGATGCGCCCGGCGCATGTGATACCTCCATCACCACGGCCATCGCGCGCGGAACCTGCAATATGTCAGCAAGAGGCATATCCACGGCTGCCGCCCACCCGGAGACGCGTCATGCAGTGGCGCCGCATCACATCTGGCTCGCCCCGCGACACGGATATCCCGCCGCATATCCGCGGCTCCCGCCCGACCGGGGGCGCGCCTGCATGTGCCTTCGGATTGAGCAGCGGATGAAGAAAACGCCACCGGGGCGCAATGCCGCGCGGGAGCAGGCTTTTCTCCGGCGGTGGTTTCTGCCTAAATCGCCGGAAGGACCGGAAACGGCGCAGGGACAATGGGATGGCCAACAGGGTGAACCGCTTCAGCGAACCCGAAGTGAAGAGCGGCTATGCGCTGATCGCGCCGCCGTTCATCTACTCGGTGCTGCTTCTGGCGGTGCCGGTCGGGCTGATCGTGCTCTACAGTTTCTGGACGGACGGCTATCTGGAGATCATCAAGACCTTCACGATGGAGAACTATATCGCCGCCTGGACGGAGCCGCTCTATCGGCAGGTCATGCTCCGCTCCCTCGGTGTCGCGGCGATGGTGACGCTGGTGACTGTGGTGCTGGCCTATCCGGTGGCATATTACGTGTCCTTCCACGTCAGCGGCTCCAGAAAAGCGCTGTGGCTTTTCCTCATCACCATCCCCTTCTGGACGAGCTACCTGATCCGGGTGTTCCTGTGGAAGGTGATCCTTGGCTACAACGGCGTGCTGAATACCGGGCTGATGAAGCTCCGCCTGATTGATGAGCCGCTCACCTTCCTGCTCTACAATGTGAATTCGGTGGTCATCACGCTGGCCCATGCCTATGCGCCCTTCGCGATCCTGCCGATCTTCGTGGCGCTGGAGAAGATCGACCGCTCGCTGCTGGAGGCATCCCAGGATCTGGGGGAGGGCAAGGTGATGTCCTTCCTCCGGGTGACGCTGCCGCTTTCCATGACGGGGGTGATCGCTGCGGTGATGATCGTGTTCATCCCCACCATCGGGGATTACGTGACGCCGAACCTCGTCGGAGGGCCGCAGGGGCAGATGATCGCCAACGTCATCCAGCTTCAATACATGCGGCTCGACAACTATCCGCTGGGATCGGCGCTGGCCGTCTCCGCCATGCTGATCGTCGCGGCGGTGTCGCTGGTGTTCCTGTTCCTCAACCGCCGCTTCCTGAAGGGGTCGAAATGAAAGCGGGCGGCCTGCGTATCTACGCCTATCTCTACCTGCTGTTTCTGTACGCGCCGATCATTCTGCTGCCGCTGTTCGCCTTCAACGACGGCACGATCATCGCCTTTCCGCTGAACGGCTTCACGACGAAATGGTTTGATGAGCTGTGGACCATTCCCGCGCTGCATCAGGCCGTCAAGAACAGCCTCATCATCGCGATTTCCTCGGCGGTGTTCTCCACCATGCTCGGCATCTTCGCAGCGCGCGCCATCACACGCTACGACTTCCCCGGCAAGGCGGCGATGAGCGGGCTGATCATGCTGCCGCTGGTGCTGCCGGAGGTGATCGTGGCGGTGTCGCTGCTGGTCGTGCTGCTGGCCATGGGCATCCCGCTGGCCTTCTGGACGGTGATCTTCGGACATGTGCTGATCTGCACGCCCTATGCGGTGGCGATCCTGTCTTCGGCCTTCTCCTCGCTCGACCGTTCGCTGGAGGAGGCGTCCATTGATCTGGGCGAGACGCGGATGTCCACCTTCCGCCTCGTCACGCTCCCGCTGGTGGCGCCGGGGATCGTGTCGTCGCTGCTGATCGGCTTCACCATCTCGCTCGACGAATTCATCATCGCCTACTTTCTCACCGGATCGCAGCCGACGCTGCCGGTCTATATCTTCTCCCAGTTCCGCTTCCCGGCGAAGGTGCCGGTGGTCATGGCGCTGGGGACAATTCTCGTCATCCTGTCCGTCGTGCTCCTGACCCTCGCCGAGATGTTCCGCCGGCGCGGTGTCCGGCGGCGCGGCGGGGTCGATACCGGAGGCTTCCTGTGACGCTCTCGCCCGCTCCCACCTCCCGCACCCCCCGTCCGGGGCAGCGTGTGCAGCCTTCCGGCCGCCCGATCATCGAGTTGAGGGACGTCCAGAAATACTACGGCGATTACCACGCCCTCCGTGGCATCACCGCCGATATCCGGCAAGGGGAGTTCTTCTCGCTGCTCGGCCCGTCCGGTTGCGGCAAGACGACCCTGCTCCGCACCATTGCGGGGTTCGAGGACTTGTCCTCCGGCACCGTTCTGATCGACGGCAAGGACATGGCGGGCGTCCCCGCCAACCGGCGGCCCACCAACATGGTGTTCCAGTCCTATGCGATCTTTCCCCATCTTTCTGTGGAGGAGAACGTGGGCTTCGGCCTTCGTCGCGATCCTGGCACGAAGGAGGAGAAATTGCGTCGGGTGGGCGAGGCGCTGGAGATGGTCGGGCTTTCCGGCTACGGCAAACGGGCGGCGCATGCGCTCTCGGGCGGGCAGCGGCAGCGGGTGGCGCTGGCGCGCGCGCTCATCCTGAAGCCCAAGGTTTTGCTCCTGGACGAGCCGCTCTCCGCGCTCGACAAGAAGATGCGGGAGCAGATGCAGGTCGAACTCATCAAGCTCCAGCGGCAAGTGGGGATCACTTTCATCCTCGTCACCCACGATCAGGAGGAGGCGCTGGTCATGTCCGACCGCATCGCCGTGATGTTCGAGGGGCAGATCGCGCAGATGGACGACCCCGAAGTGCTCTACCGGCGACCGAAGACCCGCGCCGTGGCGGATTTCATCGGCATGATGAACTTCCTGCCCGCGGAGGTGCTGTCCGATAGCGGGGGCCGGGCCGAGGTGCAGTCACCGGGGCTTGGCCGGTTCACGCTGGAGGATGCACAGGCGCCGGGTGGCGTGCGGGTCGGCGCGGCCAGCATCGGCATCCGGCCGGAATCCATGTCGCTGATCTATGGCGACGAGGCGATCAATCCGGCCCAGCAGGTTTCCGAAGGCGTGGTGGACGAGGTCGTCTATTACGGTGATATGACCTATTACGACGTGCGTCTGGACGGGTTGGAGGAGCCGGTTCGCCTGTCGATGAAGAACCTGATCTCCCGTCCCGTGCTGGACCGCGGCGTGCGGACGCGGGTCGCCTGGGATCCGCGGTCCGCCGTGCTCTTCGTCTGAGATCAGGGCAGCAGGATCGCCATGCCGATGGACGCGGGCGCCACCGGCGCAAAGCCGTATTGCGCGTAGAGGTGGCGCGCCTCGCCATCGGCGATGAGGCTGACATAGGCCCCGGGGGCCAGTTCCTTCAGGCGCGTCATGATCCGCGCCATGATCGCCTTGCCGAGCCCCTGGCCCTGATGACCCGGCTCCACCGCTATATCGACGATCTGGAACACGGTTCCCCCGTCACCGATCACCCGGCCCATGCCGACGGTGCGCCCGGCCTCCGTCACGCAGACCCCGAGGACGGAATTCGGCAAGCCGATCCGCGCGGCGGCAAGCGACTTCGGTGAGAGGCCGGAAACCTCGCGCAGACGGCAGAAGTCCTCCGCCGTGGGCAGGCTGTCGAGCAGGGTGTAGCGGTCGTTCATGGTCTCACCTCAGTTATCGGGCGGCAGCAGGCCAAGCCCGCGAAGATAGATGCCGATCCCCGCTTCCAGGAGTTCCTCCGGCGGGAAGGGGGATCGGGCACCCGGCGCACCCCGGCCGTAAAGCTCCACCACGCCATGGCTCATCGCCCAGATATGCGCGCTGAACATGGAGGCGGGCGGGCGTTTCTCGGGGGGGATGTTTTCCGAAAGCCGCACTGCGGCGCGCTCCAGCACGCCCCGCGCGCGCGCCGCCGCATCGGCAAGGCCGGGCGAGATGTTGGGGGAAATCCCGCTTTCGAACATGGCGATGTAGTGGCCGGGAAACTTGCGGGCAAAGGCGATGTAGGCGCGCCCCGTCGCCTCAAAGGCCGCGAGCGCCGTCGGCCCGCTGTCAAAGGCGAATTCCATCAGGTCGGCGAAGATTTCGTACCCCTGCCGCGCGCATTCGGCGATCAGGTCGTCGCGCCCCGCAAAATGCCGATAGACCGCCGCAGGCGTCACACCGGCAGCCTTCGCGGCTTCCGACAGGGTGAAGCCCTGCGGTCCCTTCTCCTCTATCAGCTTCAGCGCCGCATCGACCAGCGCCTGACGGAGGTTGCCGTGATGATAGCCGCGCTTAAGCATCCAGCATGTCAAGCCCGCCGCAAATCTTCGGGTCGGGCTGGCCGATGGCCTTCTTGTCGCGCCCCTCGTAGTCGAGGCTGAGCAGGATGGACTGAACCACCGCGATCCGCTCCCGCCGCTTGTCGTCGGAGCGCACGATGGTCCAGGGCGCGAAGTCGGTATGGCTGGTGATCAGCGTCTCGCGGATGGCGGCGCTGTAATCATCCCAGCGTTTCAGCCCCTCGACGTCGATATTGGAGAGCTTCCACTGCTTGAGCGGATCCTGTTCGCGCTGGAGAAACCGGCGGAGTTGCTCGGCTCGTCCCACGCTCAGCCAGACCTTCACGAAGGTGATCCCCTCGCTGACGATCATCTGCTCGAACGGCGGGAGCTGGCGGAAGAACTGGGCGCGTTCCATGTCGGTGCAGAAACCGAAGACCTTCTCCACCACGCCCCGGTTGTACCAGCTCCTGTCAAAGAGCATGATCTCTCCGGCGGCGGGCAGGTGCTGCACGTAGCGCTGGAAATACCACTGCGTCGCCTCGCGGTCGGAGGGTTTGGACAACGCGACGGTATGGGCCACGCGCGGGTTCATGTTCTCTGTCACCGCCGCGATGGTGCCGCCCTTGCCGGCGGCATCCCGCCCCTCGAACAGGATCATGAGCCGTGACCCCTTGCGCCGCACATGCGAGACGAGCTTCGCCAGCTCTATCTGAAGCGGCTCCATCAGCGCGTCGTATTCGTCCCGGGAAAGCTCGGTGGGATAGGGATAGTCCTTGGCAAGGACATCCTTCTTGCCCGCTTTCTTGATCGCCTCGCGGACCTCCTTTGGAGCATCCTTTTCGTAGTAGGCAGAAATAGCACCATCGAATGGCAGCTTGCTTTTGTCAGTCATGGCATTCCCCCGCTATGTCGCTGGCCCGGACATGCCCACTATCCAGATCATCGCTCCGACGGCAATGGGCGTGCAGCGCCCGCGGAGCGAAGCCGCGCCCGTTGTATCGCGGCGATCACCGCGTCGGGGTGGGTGTGATGGAGCATGTGCCCGGCATGCGGGATCACGCTCAGCACCGCCGACGGCACATCGATCGCCAGCGCCTCGCCGTTGCGGCGAACGGGCACGATGGCATCCGCATCGCCGTGGAGCACCTCCACCGGCAGGATCAGTCCGGGATACCCCTGCCGCAACCGGCGGAGCGCCCGGCTGAGGCCCGCCACCTGCCGGGCATTGGCGGTGAAGCTCGCAGGGCGGAGCGTGAGCGCCAGCCCCGCTGTCTGCGCATAATCGCCGGGCGCGAGCTGGGGGGCAAACGCGGGGCCGAAGGCGGCGCGCATCATGCGCGGCGTGGACCATGCGGTGAAGAACGGCGCGGAAAGCCGACCGGCAAAGGCCGTGGCCAGCAGCCGCGTGGTGAGCGCGACGGGCCGGGGATACGGGTGAGTCGCCGCGCTGATCGCCACCACAGCCCTGACCCTGCCGGGACGCTGCATCGCCCAGGCAAGCGCCACGGCGCCCCCGTAGGAATGACCGACCAGGATCGGATTGCGAAGCCCCAGCTTGTCCGCCGCCGCGCTCAGGAACTCAGCCTGTGCCGCAGGATCGGTTTCCCGGTCGATCCCGCCTGTCCAGCCGAGAGAGGGTCGGTCGAAGACAGTGACGCGGAACGCATCCACAAGGCGGGGCAACAATGCGGAGAAGTCGCGGTGATTGCCGCTCGCCCCGTGGATGAGCACCAGGTCCGGCCCATGCCCGCGGGTGACCGCCTCCACCCGTATGCCGTCTATGGTGAGCGGGGGACCGACGGCAGGATACTCCGCCTCCGCCCGCAGGGTGTTCCGCTTCGCCCGATGGCGGGTGAGGAGCGCGAAGCCCCCGCCTGCCACGAGGGCGATGAGGAGGCTACCGCTCGCCAATCTCTCTCATGTCATAAGAAGTGGACTGGTAGATTTCGTTGATCCAGTTGCCGTAGAGCAGATGGGCGTGGCTCCGCCAGCGGTTGACAGGCGGGCGGGCGGGATCGTCGTCGGGGTAATAGTTGAGCGGCACGTTGATGGTTTTTCCCTGCACCACATCCCGGTCGTATTCTTCCTTCAGAGTATGAGTATCATACTCGAAGTGATTGAAGATATAGAGCGCGCGATGGGCCGGATCCTCCACCAGACAGGGGCCGACCTCATGGGAGCCGAGGAGCGTGACCAGCCCTTCATGCGCGTCGATCTCTGCCTGCCGCATTTCTGTCCAGCGGCTGACAGGAATGACGAAGTCGTCGGAAAAGCCGCGGAGATAGGGGGAGGAAGGCGACATGTTGGTGTGACGGAAGCATCCGAAGGACTTGGCTGGCAGGAGGTGCTTCTGAACGCCGTGAAAGTGGTTGATCATCGCCATTCCGCCCCAGCATACGCCAAAGGTGGAGTGGACATTGCGCTGCGTCCAGTCGAAAACCTCGCGCAGTTCATCCCAGTAGGTCACATCTTCGAAGGCCAGATGCTCGATGGGCGCGCCGGTGACGAGCAGGCCGTCGAACTTCTCGCCCGATGCCTTCACATCCTGGAAGGGGCGGTAGAACTCCTCCATATGCTCGGCGGCGGTGTTCTTCGTCTGATGCTCCGACATGCGGATGAGGTGCAGGTCGATCTGCAGCGGGGTGGCGCCGATCAGGCGGGCGAACTGGTTCTCCGT
Source organism: Haematobacter sp. (assembly GCF_032102465.1). NCBI lineage: Bacteria > Pseudomonadati > Pseudomonadota > Alphaproteobacteria > Rhodobacterales > Paracoccaceae > Haematobacter > Haematobacter sp. Next base: position 55,279 of record NZ_DAMDHB010000026.1, read on the forward strand.
CTGGATCTTCTTCGGCATCAGGTTCAGCAGCCCGATACGCAAGGGGCGGATGTCCTGCCGCGCGGCCCGATCGTCCGACATCACCATGACGCCCTCTCGCGACAGGACATCGTAGGCGGGCAGGTTCTCGGGCAGTTTGATCGGCATGATGCGGCTCCTTCCAGAGCGGCGAGTTATGCTCTCGCGCGTTTGTCCTCAAGCCCTCTCGCGACAAGGGCCGCGAAATCATCGGACGATCTCACCCGCGCTACATCCTCCGCATCGAGGCTGATACCCCAGTTCCGCGCCATGGCGGCATAGCGCGGCTGGCGGTGGGCGAGGGCGCGGGCATAGGTCCAGCGGACGAAAGCGTCGGGATCGACCTCCGTCTCTCCCAGACCGGTATCAGTCAGATAGGTCGCCCAGGCGTCATGGAGGAAGGAGGGCTGGTAATACATCGGCTTCGGCGCCCGGTCGAAGCGCCGGACGAGTTCCGCGGTATGCGCCTCCGACCCCTTAATCCAGATGAGCAGGGCACGGGAGGCGAGCGCCGTCAGCACCGTGTCCTCCGGGTCGTCGGGCTCCACGACCTCGCAGATGGATCCGCCGGAGTCACAGACGAAATGCGGATAGCCATAGATATCCTCTGACCGGTCGATGAAGCGCCCGGTATCGAGCAGCGAGGCGATCTCCGCCTCCCGGTGCTGCTCCTGCCGCTTCATGTATTCGGCGAAGGGCAGGCCGCCCTTCTCCGGGTTGCCGGGTTTGCCGAGATAGGTCGAAAGCGGTGCGAGGTTGTCGAAGGTGATGTTGGAGCCGATGAAGATCGAGTCGCTCATCAGAAGCTCGCGCAGGAACGGGTTCCGCATCGCTTCGCGCTTGAAGTTATCGACGATGTATTCGCCCATGTAGCGCGTGCCGATGCGATAATCGACGGAGTAGTGGAACCAGCGCCCACTGTCGCGCAGGATGTTGGAAACATGGGTCTTGCCAAGCCCAGACATGCCGAACAGCAGCACCCGTTTCGCAGGCGCGTCGAGCCAGTCGCGGGCGGTGGCGTAGATCATGATCCCTCCGGTTTTGCCGGAGGGATAACCGCTTCGATCCGGCATGGGTAGCCCCGTTCGCGCGGGAACGGGGCGGTTGGCAATCAGAAGGCGTAGCCCACTTTCATGGCGGCCAGCAGACCTTTCTGGTTGAAGGTCGCGGTATAGGCTCCGCCGATGTTCGTCTCGCTGTCCCGCATGTCGAGATAGGAGAGGCCAGCCGTCACCTTCATCGGGCCGTGGGTATAGGTTCCGGCCAGGCCGATGCTCCGACGCCCGTTGGGCGGCCCGAGGTTGGAGGAATAGCCGTCCATCGCGGTCTCATAGCCGAACAGCACGGCGCCGGACCAGGTTTCGTTGAACTTGTGGCCAATGCCCACCACGACGGTCGTGGTATCGTCTTCATACCCCACCAGCGGCCCGCCCGTCAGCATGTTGTAGGCCGGCGGATTGATATCGAATTTGGACCATTCCACCCAGCGGATGGAGCCGAAGGCCAGCCAGTCGGGCGCGATGCCGGTCTGAAACTCGAGCTGAACCGACTTCGGGATGGTGGTGGTGAAGCGCGTGTCGCCCACGAACGTATCCCGCGCCCCGAAATCATGATCGATGGGGGAGGTATAGGTCAACGCGACCCGAACCGCATATTCCGGGATCTCGTAGGCCACCCCGGCCAGCCAGCCCAGATCGGTCTCCGAATCCGTCTGCAATCCGTAGGTGAACCGCGGCGTGTTCAGATTCACGTGCCCGGACGTCCGCAGCACGCGCAGGCCGCCATAGATGCTGAAATTCTCGTTGAACTTGTAACGCGCCATCAGGGTCGCGCCGTTGGAGCGCACCTTGGCCCGCGTTCCCGCGAGGGGGTAATACGTGTCGGACGGATAGCTTACATCGGTCGTGTCGCGAATGTGGTGGAAATTGCCGAGCAGCGGGCTCCGGGCATGTGAC
>NZ_DAMDHB010000027.1:0-56120 GCF_032102465.1 Haematobacter sp.
TGTGCGCGCTGTGGCGGGTGGCCTCGCTCGACGCGTTCGGGGCGTTTTCGCGGGTGGAGATCGCGGCGCTGGGGGCGCTCGTCGATTACCTCGACCTGACGCAGAAGGGGCGGATGCCGCTTCTCCGCCCGCCGGTGCGGGAGGAAGCGCGCCGCGCCATGCAGATCGACGCGGCGACGCGGCGGAACCTCGAACTGACGGAGGCGCTGTCCGGCGGGCGGGAGGGCTCCCTGCTCGCCGCCATCGACCGCACCATCACGGCGGGCGGCGCGCGGCTGCTGGAGCGGCGGCTTTCCAGCCCCTCCTGCGATCTGGGGGAAATCGCCTCCCGGCAGGAAGCGGTGCGGCTGCTGGTGGAGGATCGCGCGCTGGCGGACAGGCTGGCCGACAGGCTCCGCAAGGTGCCCGACATGGACCGCGCTCTGTCGCGGCTGGCGCTCGACCGGGGCGGGCCGCGGGATCTGGCGGCGATCCGCAACGGTCTCGCGGAAGCGGAGGCTCTGGCTGCGCTGCTCGCCGACAGCACGTCCAGCCGGCTCGCACGGGCGGCCGGGGCGCTCCGCGGGCATGGGGCGCTGATCGGGCTGCTGGAGGCGGCGCTGATCGCCGAGCCGCCGCTTCTTGCCCGCGACGGCGGTTTCGTGGCGGCCGGGCAGGACGCGGAACTCGACGAGGCGCGCAAGCTCCGGGACGAAGGGCGGAGCGTCATCGCCGGGATGCAGGCCGATTACGCCGCGGAAACCGGCATCGCCTCGCTGAAGATCAAGCACAACAACGTGCTGGGCTATTTCATCGAGACGACCGCCACCCATGCGGAAAGGATGCTGGCCCCGCCGCTGAACGCCCGCTTCATCCATCGCCAGACGACGGCCAGTCAGGTGCGGTTCACCACGGTGGAGCTCGGCGGGCTGGAGACGAAAATCCTCAATGCCGGAAACCGGGCGCTGGAGATCGAGAAGCGGATCTTCGAGAGGCTGCGTCAGGCGGTCCTCGCCGCTGCGGGACCGATCGGGGAGGCGGCACGGGCGCTGGCGGAGATCGACCTCTCCGGGGCGCTCGCCCTTCTGGCGATCGAGGCGGACTGGGCCTTGCCGGTGGTGGACGCCTCGCGTGCCTTCCGGGTGGAGGGCGGGCGGCATCCGGTGGTGGAGCGGGCGCTCCGCAGGCAGGGCACGCCCTTCATCGCCAATGACTGCGCCCTCTCCGACGGGGCGGAGGGGGCGGCGATCTGGCTTGTCACCGGGCCGAACATGGCCGGGAAATCCACCTTCCTCCGGCAGAACGCGCTGATCGCCATTCTGGCTCAGGCGGGCGGTTATGTCCCGGCCCGCGCGGCGCATGTCGGGCTGGTCAGCCAGGTCTTCTCCCGCGTGGGCGCGGCGGATGATCTGGCGCGCGGGCGCTCCACCTTCATGGTGGAGATGGTGGAGACGGCGGCAATTCTCAATCAGGCGGATGACCGCGCCCTGGTCATCTTGGACGAGATCGGCCGCGGCACCGCGACATGGGATGGCCTCTCCATCGCCTGGGCAACCCTCGAGCATCTGCACGGGGTGAACCGCTGCCGCGCGCTTTTCGCCACGCATTACCACGAGATGACAGGACTTGCCGCGAAGCTGCCCGGGCTCAGAAACGCCACCGTCGCCGTGCGGGAGTGGCAGGGGGAGGTGATCTTCCTGCACGAGGTGCGGGAGGGCGCGGCGGACCGGTCCTATGGCGTGCAGGTCGCGCGCCTCGCGGGGTTGCCGCCTGTCGTGGTGGACCGTGCGCGGGTGCTGCTCGAGGCGCTGGAGAAGGGGGACCGCGAGGGCGGCGGCCATCGGCGCGCCATGGTGGAGGACCTGCCGCTCTTTGCCGCGCGGCCCGCACCGCCGGTCGCGGTCGAGACGCCCGACGGGGTGAGGCGCGCGCTTGAGGAGATCGAGCCCGACGCCCTCACCCCGCGCGAGGCGTTGGAGGCCCTCTATCGGTTGAAGGCATTGCTGACCGCCGGCTGACGCCACCCTTCCCCGGGGCTTTGATAAAAGGTTGCCGCCGGGTCCGGCCTGTTCAGGGGAGGCTCCGTCCGGCAATCCCGTAGGCTGACCCGCAGCGTTCCGACCGGTGGCAGGGTGGGAGGCAGCGCTTCACCGGCAAGACCTGCGCTCCGGCAACGCCGCGGGCAGGACAGTCCGGCATCGCTTGGCAACAGGGCGGACCGGACACCCGTTCTCCCGGTCCCTCTCCGCCCGACGCCGCAGGCGAAGGGCAGGCGGGTTCACGACAGGAAAGAGGCGGTATGCCCCGCCGCTACCCCGTCCGTCCGGCAAGCAGGCGGCAAGGCGCGGGGGACGCCCCCCGCGACCCCCGGCGGAACGGGTGCGCTAGCAGGCTGCTGAAAAAATCCTGAAACGTGATGCTTACGCCCCAGGAATCGGAAAATCGGCCCGGAAACGCCCGGACGTATATCCATTTCCGGCGGTATTTCGTCGGATGAAGAAGGATTTCCGCTCCAACACAGGCCAAAAAGCCTTTTTCAGCCGCCTGCTAGGTCTTGTCCGTCTCGCGGCGGTGAACGCGCAGCGGCGCCCAGGACTGGCTGACAGGCATCATCTCGATGCTGTTGAAGTTCAGATGCGGCGGTTGGGTGGCGAGCCAGTGGATCGTTTCGGCGATATCCTCCGGCTGGATCGGATCGGCCCCTTCATAAAGCGCGTCGTAGGCCGCCTGATTGCCGCGGGTGCGGATCATCGTGAACTCGCTCTCGCACAGCCCCGGCTCCAGCGAGGTGACCCGGACCCCGGTGCCGTGCAGATCGGCCCGCAGACCCAGCGAGAACTGCCGCACGAAAGCCTTGGTGGCGGCATAGACATTCCCCCCCGGATAGGGCCAGTGCGCGGCGATGGAGGAGAGGTTCACGATCATGCCCTTCCGCGCGATCAGCCCCGGCAGCAGCCTGTGCGTGACGGCGAGGAGGCCCGACACGTTCGTCTCCACCATCGCCTGCCAGTCCGCGAGCGGCGGTTCCGGCGCAGGCGCGGTGCCGAGCGCCATGCCCGCATTGTTCACCAGCAGGTCGATGGCGGCAAACGCGTCGGGCAGGCTGTCCAGCGCCGCAGCGACGGCGGCAGGATCGGTGATGTCGAAGGCGAGGCCGTGGAAAGCCGGGCCGATCTCCTCGGCCAGCGTGCAGAGGCGCTCCTCCCTCCGGCCGGTGCCCACGACGGACCACCCGGCACGCGCAAAGCGGCGGGCGGTGGCCTGACCGAAACCGGCGGTCGCCCCGGTGATGAGGATGGTGGGCATGGCTGTCTCCTTGCACGGATTGCGACCCGAGCTATTCCGCGAGACGGCGGGCAACACAAGCAAAAGCGGCCCCCCCCCGACTGGTCCCCGCGGATGGTCTCCCCGAATGGTCCCGGCGGATAGCCCCGTGGCTCAGGCCAGAATCGCTGCGAGGCGGGCAAAGCTTGCCGCCGTTCCATCCTCCGCCCGCTCCGCCAGAAAGGCATCGAGCGCGGGCCAGACGGCGATGGCGCGATCGACCAGCGGATCGGAGCCGGGCACATACAGCCCCGCCTGGATCATCATCTCCGCCCGGTCATAGGCGCCAAGGAGCCGCCGCGCCTCCCCGATCAGCAGGTTCTCCTCAGCGCTCGCGGCGGCGGGCAGGCTGCGGGAGACGGAGCGGAGCAGGTCGATGGCCGGGAAGCGTCCGCGCTCGGCGATGCTGCGGTCCATCACCACATGGCCGTCCAGCACGCCCCGCAGGATATCGGCCACCGGCTCCTCCATGTCGGACCCGGCAACGAGCACGCTGAAGATCGCGGTGATGTCGCCCGCGCCTTTCGGCCCCGGCCCCGCCCGCTCGGCCAATGCCGTGATCATCTGGCTGGTGGAGGGCGGGAAGCCCCGCAGGCTCGGCGGTTCGCCGGAGGCAAGCGCGATCTCCCGGTGCGCCTCGGCATAGCGGGTGACCGAATCCATCAGGAGGAGCACCTGTTTGCCCGCGTCGCGGAAATGCTCCGCCACGGCCATCGCGGTCCAGGCCGCGCGGCGCCGGAGGAGGGGCGACTGATCGGATGTCGCAGCGACGACCACCGCCCGCGCCATCCCGTCAGGCCCCAATACGTGATCGACGAATTCGCGGACCTCGCGCCCCCGCTCACCCACCAGCCCGACCACCACCACATCGGCGGCAACATGGCGTGCCAGCGCCGCCAGCAGCGTGGACTTGCCCACGCCCGACCCCGCAAAGAGCCCGATCCGCTGCCCGCGCACGAGGGGCAGCAGCGTGTTGAATACGGACAGACCCGTCTCCATGCGGGTGCCCAGCGGCCGGCGCAGGGCCGCATCGGGCGGCGCGGCGGCATAGTCCCGCGCCCGCACCCCCGATCCCAGAGGCCGCCCGTCCAAGGGCTTGCCGGAGGCATCGACCAGCCTGCCGATCCAGCTTTCATCCGGGGCGATGCCGCTCCCCTGCTCCCAGAGCGCGAGATCGCCGACGGCCAACCCCTCCGGCCGTTTCTCCGGCAGCACGCCCGCGCCCTCCTGCGTGAGCGAGACGATCTCACCCGCCAGCCCCGCGCGCGGAAATTCCACCCGGTCGCCGAGCGCGGCCCTTCGCGGCAGCCCGCCCACACCGATCAGCGCGCCGCTGACGGAAACGACCCTCCCCACGGGACGGGTGACGGGAATGGCTGCGATCTTGGAAAGAAGGATTTCGGGGGGCGACATCGGATTCTCCTGCGGCTCTTACCATTCTTAAAGGAATCACTCTTAAAGCTTGGTTTCGCCGAGAGAGGGAGAAACGCCGATGTTCGAAAGACTTGCACTGTCGCGACTCGCTGGCGCGCTCGCCAATCACGCCGCCGCCCGGCAGGCCATGGTGGCGGAGAACGTCGCCAATGCCGATACGCCGGGATACCGCGCCCGCGACCTGCGCCCCTTCGCCGAACTGGTCGAGCGGGGCGACATGCCGATGGCCGTCACACGGGCGGGCCATCAGCCGGAGGGGCTCTCCAGCCTCCGCGGCCCCGTGGACAAGGGAGGGGAGCCTGCGCCCAATGGCAATACCGTCTCGCTGGAGGGTGAGATGGTGACGGCGGCGGAGATCCGTCACAGCCATGACCTCGCGCTCGCCGTCTATCGCAGCGCGGGTGGCATCATCCGCGCCAGCCTCGGGAAGGCGGGCTGATGGCGGACCTGAAGCAGATCCTCGCCGTATCCTCCTCCGGGATGGAGGCGCAGGCCGGCAGGTTGCGCAACATCTCCCAGAACATCGCCAATGCCGATACACCCGGCTACCGCCGCAAGACCGCCGCGTTCGAAGCGGAAATGCGCGGCGCGGAGGCCGGGCAGGTGCATCTCTCCCGCACGCGGCTTGATCGCTCGGAGCTTCAGCGCATCCATGACCCCGCGCATCCGATGGCCGATGGCTCGGGCTACTACGATGGCTCCAACGTCGATCTGATGGTGGAGATCGCCGACGCACGTGAGGCCCAGCGCAGCTACGAGGCCAACCTGCGCATGTTCGATCAGGCCCGGCAGATGGCCTCCGCAGCACTCGACCTTCTCCGCCGATAGGATACCAGATGGATCTGACCCCCTCCCTCGCCATCCGTGGCTATGACACCGCCCGCCCCGCGACCCGCCCCGAACCGGGCGGCGCGGGCGGCCTGCTCGGCGCCGCGCAGGACTTTGCTCGCGTGCTTTCCGAAGGCGAGCAGACGGCCACCGCCGCCCTGAGCGGCAAGGCGGACGCCCACGCCCTGGTGCAGGCGCTCTCCGCCTCGCAGACGGCGGTGGAGACAGTCGTGGCCGTGCGCGACAAGGTGGTGGAGGCGTATCAGGAAATCCTCAGGATGCCGGTCTGATGGCGGATACCGTCCTTTACGACACGCTCCGGCAGGCGCTCTGGATCGCGGCGCTGACAGCCGCGCCGCTTCTGGGCGTGGCGCTGGTCACCGGCGTGGTGATCGGGCTCTTTCAGGCCCTCACCTCCGTGCAGGAGGCAACGCTGACCTTCGTGCCGAAGCTGGCGGCGATGCTCGTCGTCTTCTGGGTGTCGATGAGCTTCATGACCGAAACGCTGGTGAGCTTTTTCACCGACCGCATCGTGCCCCTGATCGCAGGAGGATAGGATGGACACCCCCGTTTATGTCGCCCTCACCCGCCAGCGCGGATTGACGCGCGAAATGGATGTGATCGCCAACAATATCGCCAATGCCTCCACCACCGGGTTCCGGCGCGAAGGGCTGGTGTTCTCCGAACACGTGAAGCGCTCGGGTCAGCCCGGAGAGGTCCTGTCCATGGCGACGGCCCATGGCCGCACCATCGACCCGCGCGCAGGCGCGATCACGGCGACAGGGGGCACCTACGACTTCGCCATCGAGGGGGAGGGATATTTCCTCGTGGAAACGCCGGACGGTCAGGCGCTCACCCGCGCGGGTCACTTCACACCGAATGCCGAGGGGGAGCTTGTGACGCCGGAGGGGGACCGGTTGCTCGACGAAGGCGGCGGCCCGGTCTTTGTCCCGGCGGAAGCCCGTGCCGTGACGCTCTCGCCGGATGGCACGCTCGCCGCGGATGGCACGCCGCTCACCCGCATCGGCCTGTGGCAGCCCGTCGATCCCGGCCGGAGCCAGCTGGCGGGTGCAAGGCTCCAGTTCCCAGAAGGCGGCGCAGAACCCGTCGCGGAAGACGGAGCGCGGCTTCTGCAGGGCCATCTGGAAGGCTCCAACGTCAACCCGATCTCGGAGATCGCGCGGATGATCGCCGTCCAGCGCGCCTACGAGATGGGACAAAGCTTCCTCGAGATGGAGGACGGGCGCATCCGCGTCGTCGTCCAGACGCTCGGCCGATAGGAGAGAGAGATGCGTGCACTTCAGATCGCCGCGACCGGCATGGCCGCCCAGCAGATGCGGGTGGAGGTCACGTCGAACAACCTCGCCAACATGAACACGACCGGCTACGCCGCCCGGCGGGCAGAATTCGCCGACCTCCACTATCAGCAGATGACGCGACCCGGAACGATCACCGCCGCCGACGGAACAATCGTGCCCGCGGGTGTGCAGCTCGGCCTCGGGGTTCGTCCTGCCGCCGTATCGGTGCAGATCGCCCAGGGCACCCTCTCGCAGACGGGGGGGGATCTCGACATTGCCATCGAGGGGCGCGGCTACATCGAAGTCACACTGCCCTCCGGGCTGGCGGCCTACACGCGCGACGGGGGGCTCAAGCGCTCCGCCGAAGGGTTGATCGTCACGGCGGAGGGGCATGAAGTTGCCCCGGGCATCACCATTCCCACCGATGCGCGGACGATCTCCATCAATGCGGCGGGAGAGGTCTATGCCTATTTCAGCGACCGGGTGGAGCCCGAGATGCTGGGCCAGATCACGCTTGCAGGGTTTTCCAACGAAAAGGGGCTGGAGGCGATGGGCTCCAACCTGTTCACGGAAACGGAAGCCTCCGGCCCCGCGCTTCCCGGCAATCCCGGCGAGGATGGGCTGGGCACATTGCGGCAAGGATATCTGGAAAGCTCCACCGTCGATGCCGTGCGCGAAGTGACCCAGCTGATCGAGGCACAGCGCGGCTATGAACTGAACGCCAAGGTGATGACAGCGGCGGATCAGATGATGGCAGCGACGGCTCAGGTGCGCTGATGCGGCTGGCGGTGTTCCTTCTTCTGGCAGCTTCCCCCGCGGGAGCGGAGGCGCTGGTCGCGGCACATACGATCCGCGCGACAAGCGTCATCGCGCCGACCGATCTCGCGCTTTCGGCAGAGGTCGTGCCCGGCGCGCTTACCGACCCGGGCGATGCCATCGGTTTCGAGGCCCGTGTGGCGATCTATGCAGGACGCCCGATTCGTCCCGGCGACATCGCACCGGCCGCCGTGGTGGAGCGCAATCAGATCGTGCCCCTTGCCTGGCGGAAAGGCGGGCTGCTCATTCGCGCCGAAGGCCGCGCGCTCGGCCGTGCCGCCCCGGGCGAGGATGTCCGCGTTCTCAATCTCGCCTCGCGCACCACGGTGACCGGCATCGCCGGCCCGGACGGGACTGTGCATGTCGGCGGTACTCCCAAGGATTACACGCAATGAAAAACCGAGTTCTCGCCACCCTGGTTTTGCTTCCGCTGACCGCCGCCTGCGGGCGCATGGCGGAGGTCGGGCGCGCACCCGCTTTCAAGCCGGTGGAGGACACCTACCAGATGCAGGCGATGTATGCGCTCCCCTCCCATACCGACGCGCGGGAGGGACAGGCCCCCGCCGCCTCGCTCTGGAACGGGGGGCGCGAGTCGCTGCTGGGCGGCAGGCGCGCGGGCATGCGGGGGGATATCCTGACGGTGGTGATCGAAATCGATGACCGGGCGGAGATCTCCAACACCACGGGGCGCTCCCGGCAGGGGTCCGACACGATGGGGATACCGCAGCTGTTCGGCCTTCCCCAGCGTCTGAACGAAAAACTTCCCGAAGGCGCGGGCATGGCGGAGGCGATCTCCACCGGCTCGGCCAGCAACTACAAGGGCAACGGCTCCGTCAAACGGCAGGAGAAACTCACGCTCCGCGTGGCGGCCACGGTGGTCGAGCGCCTGCCCAACGGTGTGCTGCGGATCGAGGGCAGTCAAGAGGTTCGGGTAAACTTCGAGCTGCGGGAGCTTCTGGTGACCGGCTATGTCCGCCCCAATGACATCACCCGCCAGAACGAGATCGCCTATGACAAGATCGCAGGCGCCCGGATCGCCTATGGCGGGCGCGGTCAGATCACCGACGTTCAGCAGCCGCGCTACGGCCAGCAGATCAGCGACATTGTCCTGCCGTTCTGAGGAGAAACCATGAAGCGCCTTCTTCTCCCGATCCTGCTTTGCGTCACCGGTCTTGCCGGAGGGGTCGCTGCCGGCATCGCGCTCCGGCCGGCACCGACGGAGGAGGAACCGACCCCGCCTCCCCCGCCAGCGCTGCGTGACTATGCCCGGCTCAACAACCAGTTCGTGGTCCCGGTGATCCGGCAAGGTGAAACGCGGGCGCTCATCGTGCTCTCCCTCAGCGTGGAAGTGCCGCAGGGGCGGAGCGATGTCGTGCACCGGTATGAGCCGAAGCTTCGCGATGCGCTTTTGCAGGTTCTGTTCGATCACGCGAATACCGGCGGTTTCGATGGGGCGTTTACCGAAGGCGGCCCGATGATCGCGCTTCGCGCGGCATTGGGCGAGGCGGCCAGGGGCGTCGTGGGGCCGGATGCTCTGGACGTGCTCGTCACCGACATCGTCCGGCAGGACAGCAGATAGCCGCAGCCCTGCCCGGGGGCTCCCGCCCTGCTGCCCGGCAGTTCCCTGGTTACAAGATGCCCCGCCCCCCGATCTCGCGGCGATCACTTGTCCTTCGCCGCGAGAAGGCAAAGCGCATCCTTCTGACCAAAGGCCCGCGTCGCGCTCTCCCGGGCCTCCTCGATGCGCACGAGCCGGTTTGCCAGGTCCATATTCAGCGTCTCCATCCGTTGTCTGATCCATAAAGCGTGACGTTCGCCCAGCCGCTGATCATCCCGACGCGCCAGCAGCGCGCTATCGGCCAGATGCCGCATCTCGGATCGAAGCGTCTCCGCAGCCTCCGTCTCCCGACGGAGCGCGTTCAGTTTCAGATCGAGCCGGAGGCCCGCAAGATGCTCCAGTCGAAGCACGTCCCTTTTCATGCGCCCGTCCTCCGTGCGGCCCGCACGCGTTCGGCAAACCGGATCGCGATGGCAACCGCCCGGTAATGCTCCGGCCGGATACGCGTACCGACCTCCACCGTTGCATGAAGGGCCCGGGCCGTGGGCGGATCGCTATGGATCGGGACACCATGCTCCGCCGCCATGGCGCGGATACGGGCAGCCACCTCATCGACACCCTTGGCAAGACAGAGCGGCGGTCCAGGTTCGCTCCGCGACCATTTCAGCGCCACGGCATAATGCGTGGGATTGACGATCACCACATCGGCCTTCGGCATATCGGCCATCATGCGGTTCGTGGCGATCGCCTCCGCCTTGGCGCGACGCTGCTGCCGGATATGAGGGTCGCCCTCCTGCTCCTTCATCTCGTCCGTTACTTCCTTCCGCGTCATGCGATTGCGGCGAAGGAAATCGAAACGCTGCCACAGATAGTCCAGCACCGCGAAAACCACCGCGATCGTGAGGATCGGGACAAGAAACGCCAGAAGAAGCTCCCCCAGCAGGCCGGCTCCTTGAGCGGGCGCCAGATGGGGCGCGGTCAGGAGCAACGACATGCGGTTGGAGAGAAATACGCCGAGCAGTCCCGCGATGAGAAGGAGCTTGATGAAGCTTTTCAGGAATTCGACCAGCCCGGTGGGGCCAAATTTCTGCTTCGCATTGGCAAGGGGCGAGATGCGTGAAAGTTTTGGCTCGATCTTGGATGGTGCAAAGATCATTGCCCGTTGTGCAAGGGTTGCGAGCAGCACCAGCGCCGCCGGGAGAAGAAAAAAGGGGGCGACCGATCGGACGGCGGACAACATGACGCCAGACATGCCCCCTTCCGGCGTGGCGACAAGCCCTTCCGCCACCATGTCCGCCTGCCCCAGCAGCAGGCTGCCGAGCGTCCCTATTCCATCGACCGCCGCGTGTCCTGAAAACAGCCCTGCCAGCAGCAGGCCGCCATAGGCCGCCGCCGTGCCGATATCCGCAGACCGGACGACCTCCCCCTTCCTGCGCGCGTCGTCGAGCCGTTTCTGTGTCGGCTCATGTTCCTTTTCGGCATCGTCGCTCATGGCATGCCGAACGGTGCGGAGAGGAATTCGGCGAACCGCCCGATCCAGACGCCCAGCATGACGGGCGCGAGCAGCGCCAGAAGCGCGATCCCGCCAAGCACCTGTGCCGGCGCGCCGACCAGAGACACCATGAGCGACGGCATCACGCGGTTGATCGCCCCGATTGCAAGGTTGTAGAGCGTGCCCCCGATCACGAAGGGCAGGGCAAGGGAAAAGGCCAGCCCGAAGCTTTCCGCGATCAACGCCACTCCCCAACGGGTCATCTCCGCAGCAACCGGACGCCCCCCCGCGGGTAGCAGGTCGTAGGACAGGATAAGATATTCCGCGAAGCGCACGTGAAGTCCGATCGTCACGGCGAGAGCCAGACCCGCAACGGTCAGAAGATGGGAGACGACAGGCTGCGGCTCACCCACCGTGCCGAACATCTGGGCCAGCGAGATCGTCTGCGCGACGATCGCGCCTGCTGTTTGCAGTGCGAAAACAAAGAGCCGCAGCGCCGCGCCGAGCGCAAGACCGATCAGCGTCTCCGTCAGCAGCGGCAGGCCGAGAAGGGCCTCCTCCGTCGCGATGGCTGCCACCCTGTCGGCGACAGGCGGCAGAATGATCGCCGTAAAGGCCAAGGCCAGCACCAGACGGATGCGGACCGGCACCGACTGTTCACCGAAGGCGGGCAGGAGCGCCATGGCGGCACCAACGCGGAGGAAAACGGCAAAACCGGCAAGGAACATCTCCCGCAGGGAAAGGACCAGGTCCAAGAGCCCCGCGTCCAGCGTCATGCCGGAACCTGCCCGACGAGGGAGGGACGCGCGTCGAAGCCGATCTCGTCGAACGACAGGACGGGCGCGGAGAGGCCACGTGCGCTCATCACCGTGCGCAGGAACCGCCGCCGCAGCGGCGAGGTGATGACGGCGGCATGCACCCCCGTCTCCCCCGCCCGCGCCAGCTTTTCCGCGATTCCGTTGGCGAGCCGGTTGAACAGATCGGGCGGCAGGGCCACCTGCCCCCCCGTACCGCCCAGCTCATAGGTCGCAAAGCTCTGCTCCCACTCCGGCGCAAGCTGCACGAGGGGTATGGTGCCGTCAGGGCGGCGCAACTCGGCCACGAGCTGAAACCCGAGGCGCTGACGGACGTATTCGCAGACCGCTTCCGCATTCGGCAGCGCAGTTTTCGCCTCGGCTATTGTCTCGAGAATCACCGGCATGTTGCGGATCGAGACACGCTCCTCCAGCAGAAGCCTGAGCACGGAGAGCAGCAGGTCCATCGGCACACGATCCGGGATAAGCTCGTCTATCAGCCGGCGGTTTGCCTCCGCCCGCGTGCTGTCGGAAAGGTTGGTCATCTCGTCCAGCACCCGGCGAAGCTGGCGAAGCGTCAGCAGGCGACCGAAGTTCCGCTTGATGACCTCCAGCATGTGGGTTGCAAGCACTTCCGGCGGAGAGACGACCGTGGCGCCGGCAATCGCGGCTTCCTCCTGCCGGGAGGGGAGAAGCCAGCGGGCGGGCGCGCCATAGACCGGCTCCCGCACATCGTCCCCGGCCGGCATCAGCGCCTCCTCCGAGCCGCCGGGCATCAGCGCCAGAACCCTGTCCGCCTCCAGCCGGTCGGCGGCCTGCTCCACGCCCTGAATGCGGATCCGATAGCCGCCCGGGGGCAACGTTGCATCATCCGTCAGCCGGATCTCCGGCAGGATCAGGCCGAATGTCGCGGCGACATGACGGCGCATGTTGCCGATGCGTGCATCCAGACCCGAAGAGGGATCGAGCACCATGGAAATCAGCGTGGGCGAGAACTCCACATGGATGTCATCCAGCTCCAGAATATCGCCCAGGGACTTCTCAGCCGGCTTCTCGACGATTGACAGTCCCTGAGCCGGTTCCGCGGCGCGCTTTTCCCGCCGGAGGCCGATCCAAGCGCAAAGGCCAAGCAGCGCCGCCCCCGTCATGAAGGGCAGAAACGGCATGCCGGGGACAAGGGCGAAGAACGCCATCAACCCGCCCACCGTGGCGAGTGCGGCGGGGTAGCGCCCGAGCTGACCGAAGAAATCGAGGTTGACCGCGCCCTTGGAGCCACCGCGGGAGAGCAGCAGTGCGGCGGCGACGGAAACGATCACCGCGGGGATCTGCGACACGAGGCCATCGCCCACCGTCAGGATCGCATAGGTTCGGAACGCGCCGCCGATGTCCATGCCGTGCAGGCCGATGCCGACGGCCAGCCCCACACAGATGTTCAGAAGCGTGATGATGAGGCCCGCGACCGCATCGCCCTTCACGAATTTGGAGGCCCCGTCGAGCGAGCCGAAGAACGTGGTCTCCGCCAGTTCCCGCTCCCGCCGCGCCTTGGCCTCCGCATGGTCGATGGCACCCGCCGCCATGTCGCTGTCGATGGCGAGCTGCTTGCCCGGCATCCCGTCGAGCGCGAAACGCGCGCCGACCTCCGCCATGCGGCCCGCGCCCTTGGTGATGACCATGAAGTTGACGATCATGAGCACGCAGAAGATCACCACGCCCAGAAAGACGTTTCCGCCCATCACGAACATGGCGAACCCCTCGATCACATGGCCCGCTGCCGCCGTGCCGGTATGACCCTGCCCGATGATGAGCTTGGTCGAGGAGACGTTGAGCGAGAGCCGCAGCAGAAGCGTGGCGAGCAGGATCGTCGGGAAAGCGGAAAAGTCGAGCGGCCGTTCGATGAACAGCGTGATGGTGAAGATCAGGATCGCCAGCGCGAAGGAGGCCGCCAGCCCGATGTCCAGCACGAAGGCCGGCACGGGCAGCACCATCATCACGATCACCGCCATCAGGGCGACGGCGAGCAGGACCGTGGGATGAAAGACGAGCTTGAGGTCGAATTTCGCGGGCATGGCTCACTCCTGCGAGGGTGGGCCGATCAGCGGCCGGGAGGAGGGCGCGGAACCGGGAAACAGCGAGCCGCGCCGCCCGCGTTCGCCGCCCTGCAGCAGCGGGAACAGGTTCTGCCGGGCAACAGGCTCCCCGCCGTTCAGGGCGAGCACGATATCCGGTATGTCGGGGATGCCGTCCTCCTCCGCCAGACCGGCGCGGATCGTGTCGAACCGTTCGCGATAGCGCGCGGCATATTCGGGCGTTCGGGAGTGGAACGCGCCCGCCGCCGCGCTCCATGACCCGAATTCCCCGTGCAACTCCGACAGGAAGCGCGCGGCATAGAGCGCGTTGCCGAGAGGGTCGAACATCTCCTCCACCGTCTCGAACGCATCGCCATGCCAGCGGTAGTTGATCTGGAAACACCCGACATCGAAGGACCGCGCGCCGCGGGCGAACTCCTGCCGGACATAGGCGAGCGCCGCCTCCGGCGTGTCGAACCAGCGCCCCTCGCCCTCCATGTTCACGGTCCAGGGCCATGACTGGAAGCGCCCGCCCTGCCGCCTGCCAGTCTCCGTGAGGGAGATGGCGCGGAGGACGGAGGCGGGCACGCCGCTCTGCCGCGCCGCGATCAGTGCCGCGCGTTCACAGACCGTCCCCGGATCGGCAACGGGAAGCGCGGCAACAGGGGTTGCCAGCAGGAGCAGGAGGAAAAGAAGAAAGCGCGCCATGGATCCCGCCCGGTTGGGGTTCTGGGATCAGGCTAGGGGAAGTTCCTTGAGATTCGGTAACCACCCCGGAAGAAAAACGCGGCCCCTTTCGAGGAGCCGCGCGGGAAGAGCCTCAGCCCTTCTTCAGAACCCGGTTGCCCAGCGTTTCCGCGATCTGAACGGCGTTCAGCGCGGCGCCCTTGCGCAGGTTGTCGGAGACGCACCAGAGGTTGATGCCGTTCTCGATGGTAGAATCCTGCCGGATGCGGCTGATGTAGGTGGCGTATTCGCCGACCGATTCGATCGGCGTGATGTAGCCACCCGGCTCCCGCTTGTCGACGACGAGAATCCCCGGCGCTTCGCGGAGGATGTCGCGCGCCTCGTCCTCGTCGAGGAACTCCTCGAACTCGATGTTGATGGACTCGGAATGGCCGACAAAGACCGGAACCCGGACGCAGGTCGCCGTCACCCGCACCTTCGGATCGAGGATCTTCTTGGTCTCCGCCACCATCTTCCACTCTTCCTTGGTGGTGCCGTCTTCCATGAAGACGTCGATATGCGGGATCACGTTGAAGGCGATCTGCTTGGTGAATTTCGACGGCGCCACTTCCTGACCGGGGACATAGAGGCCCTTGGTCTGGTCCCAGAGCTCGTCGATGCCCGCCTTGCCCGCGCCGGAGACCGACTGGTAGGTGGACACCACGACCCGCTTGATCCGCGCGCGGTCATGCAGCGGCTTCAGCGCCACCACCATCTGCGCGGTGGAGCAGTTGGGGTTCGCGATGATCATCTTGTTGCGGTAGTCCTCCACCGCCTCCGGGTTCACTTCCGGCACGACCAGCGGAACCTCCGGGTCGTAGCGGTAGAGCGAGGAGTTGTCGATGACGACGCAACCCGCCGCGGCAGCCCGGGGCGCGTAGATCTTGGTCGCATCCGAGCCGATGGCGAAGAGCGCGATGTCCCAGCCTTCGAAATCGAACGTGTCGAGATCCTTCGTCTTGAGCGTCTTGTCCCCGAAGCTGACCTCCGTTCCCAGCGACTTGCGCGAGGCAAGCGCGGTAATCTCGTCGATGGGGAATTCCCGCTCGGCGAGGATGTTCAGCATTTCGCGGCCCACGTTACCGGTGGCGCCCGCGACGACGACCCTGTAGCCCATCCGGACCTCCTGTCTGTCAAGGGACCCGGTCCCTTAGCCTAAAGGGGGGAAGGTGGAAAGGGCTTTGGTGGTTCGGGGGGCAATTCCGGCTGGCGTGTATCGGCGACGGGGGGTGCGTCCTCCGCCGACATGTTGAGCGCGGCGGCCATGAGCGCGCGGGTGTAGTCGGTCTTCGGCGCGGCGAAGATCTCCGCCGCCGGACCCTCCTCCACCACATCGCCCGCGCGCATCACCATGACCTTGTGCGACAGCGCCCGCACCACCCGCAGGTCATGGCTGATGAACAGATAGGCGAGGCGGTGCTTCTGCTGCAGCCCGCGCAGCAGGTCCACGATCTGCACCTGCACCGTCATGTCGAGCGCGGAGGTCGGCTCGTCCAGCACGACGAGGCGGGGCCGCAGGATCATCGCGCGGGCTATGGCGATCCGCTGCCGCTGGCCGCCGGAGAATTCGTGCGGATAGCGGTACATGGACTCGGGGGGCAGACCCACCTCCTCCATGATCTCCGCCACGCGGCCGTGCCGCTCCGCCGCGGACAGGGTGCCATGCACGCCCAGCCCTTCGGCGATGATCTGCTCCACCGTCATGCGCGGAGAGAGGCTGCCGTAGGGATCCTGGAACACGATCTGCATGTCGCGGCGCACCGCCCGCATCTGCCGCGAGCGCCAGCCCTGGATGTCGCGCCCCAGAAACACGATCGGCCCTTCGGAGGAGATGAGCCGCAGGATGGCGAGGGCGAGCGTCGTCTTGCCGGAGCCGGATTCGCCCACCACCCCCAGCGTCTCCCCCTCGCGCACGGAGAGGCTGGCGCTGTTGACCGCCTTCACATGGCCGGTGACCTTGCGGAGAAAGCCCCGATGGATCGGAAACCAGACGCGGAGCGCGTCCGTCCTCAGCAGTTCCTCCGCGCCCTCCGGCACCGGGGCGGGGCGCCCCTTCGGCTCGGCGGCGAGGAGCTTCTGCGTATAGGGATGCTGCGGATCGGCAAAGACCGCCGCCGTGGGGCCGGTCTCCACGATCTCGCCATCCTTCATCACACAGACCCGGTCGGCGATCCGCCGCACGATGCCGAGGTCATGGGTGATGAACAGCATGCTCAACCCCTCCTCACGCTTCAGTTCCGCCAGAAGGTCGAGGATCTGCGCCTGAATCGTCACGTCGAGGGCGGTCGTGGGCTCGTCCGCGATGAGCAGCTCCGGCCCGTTGGCGAGCGCCATGGCGATCATCACCCGCTGCCGCTGCCCCCCCGAGAGCTGGTGGGGATAGGCATCCAGCCGGCTCTCCGGGTCGCGGATCCCGACCTTGCGCAGAAGCTCGAGCACACGCGCCCGCGCGGCGGAGCCGGAGAGGTTCTGGTGGAGCGACAGGCTTTCCGTGATCTGCTTTTCGATGGTGTGCAGCGGGTTCAGCGATGTCATCGGCTCCTGAAAGATGAAGCTGATGTCATTGCCCCGCACCTCCCGCAGCTTCGCCTCCGGCGCGCCGCGAAGCTCCTCGCCCTTATAGCGGATGCTGCCCGTCACCTCCGCGCTGTCGGGCAGGAGCGAGACGGTGGAAAGCGCGGTGACCGACTTGCCCGAACCGGATTCGCCCACCAGCGCCACCGTCTCCCCCCGCCCCACGGTGTAGGAGACGCTGCGCACGGCCTCATGCACCCGTCCGTCCTGCACGAAACGGACGTGAAGATCGCGGACATCAAGGACGGGATCGCTCACCGGAAGGTCTTTCTGGGGTCGAAGGCATCCCGCACCCCTTCAAAGATGAAGATGAGCAGGGACAGCATGATCGCGAAGGTGAAGAAGGCGGTGAAGGCGAGCCACGGCGCCTGGAGGTTGTCCTTGGCCTGCTGGGTCAACTCTCCCAGCGAGGGATAGGAGGAGGGCAGCCCGAAGCCCAGAAAGTCCAGCGCGGCCAGCGACCCGATGGTGCCCGTGATGATGAACGGCAGCATGGTGACGGTCGCGACCATGGCGTTCGGCAGCACGTGGCGGAACATGATCTTGCCGTCGGAGACGCCGAGCGCGCGGGCCGCGCGGACATATTCGAAGTTCCGCGCCCGCAGGAACTCCGCCCGGACGACCCCCACCAGCGCCGTCCAGCCGAAGGCGGTCATCAGGATCACGAGCAGCCAAAAATTCATCTGCCAGATCGCGCCCACGATGATGATGATGTAAAGGCTGGGCGTCGCCCCCCAGATCTCGATGATCCGCTGAAAGCTCAGGTCGATCCAGCCGCCGAAATAGCCCTGCACGGCACCGGAGGCGATACCGATCACCGTGGTGGCGATGGTCACCACCAGCGCAAAGACCACCGACAGGCGGAAGCCGTAGATCACCCGGGCCAGCACGTCCCGCGCGGTATCATCGGTGCCGAGCCAGTGCTGGGCATCCGGGGCGGACGGCGCGGTGCCCTGAATGTCGTTCACGGTGTTGTAGCTGTAGGGAATGAACGGCCAGATCATCCAGCCCGTCTGCACGGGCGCGCCGCCCACGGTTCCGGTGGCCTGCGCCTCCGCCATCGCGGCGGCGGGGTCATCCCAGCAGGCCTCCGCCCCGCCGGTCGCGATCAGGCACTGCACCTCCGGGTCGCGATAGACGGCCTCCGTGGCGAAGTCGCCGCCGAAGGTCGTCTCCGGGTAGAAGCGCATCACCGGCACGAAAAGCTCCCCCCGGTAGCTCACCAGCAGGGGCTTGTCATTGGCCACGAATTCCGCGCAGAGCGCGATGAGGAACAGGACCGAAAAGATGACCAGCGCCCAGGAGGCACGCCGGTTGGCCCGGAAGGTCCGCCAGCGGCGGCGGGTCAGCTCTGAGACTGCCATCACTCAGGTCTCACGTGATTCGAAGTCGATGCGGGGGTCGATCCAGACATAGGTCAGATCCGACAGCAGCCCGAGGATCAGGCCGATCAGCCCGAACACATAGAGCGTGGCGAACATGACCGGATAATCCCGCGACACCGCCGCCTCGAACCCCAGCCGTCCCAGTCCGTCGAGCGAGAAGATCGTCTCGATGATCAGGCTGCCGCCGAAGAACACCGATACGAACAGCGTCGGGAAGCCCGCGATCACGATCAGCATCGCATTGCGGAACACGTGGCCGTAAAGCACCCGCCGCTCCGGCAGGCCCTTGGCACGGGCCGTCATGACATACTGCTTCTTGATCTCGTCCAGAAAGGAGTTCTTCGTCAGCAGGGTCAGCGTGGCGAAGCTGGAGATGGTGGAGGCGATGACCGGCAGCGTGATGTGCCAGATATAGTCCAGCACCTTGCCAATGGGCGAAAGCTGATCCCAGTTGTCCGAGGTCAGCCCGCGGAGCGGAAACCACTGCCAGTAGGAGCCGCCCGCGAACAGCACGAGCAGGAGCACCGCGAACAGGAAGCCCGGGATCGCATAACCCACGATGATGAGGCCGGATGTCCATGTGTCGAAAGGGGTGCCGTCCTTTACCGCCTTGCGGATGCCGAGCGGGATGGAGATGAGATAGGCGATCAGCGTGGACCACAGGCCGAGCGAGATCGACACCGGCATCTTCTCCAGCACCAGATCGACCACGGAGATGGAGCGGAAGTAGCTCTCGCCGAAATCGAAGCGCAGGTAGGACCACATCATGTCTAGGAACCGCTGGAGCGGCGGCTTGTCGAAGCCGAACTGCTTCTCCAGATCGGCGATGAAGTCGGGCGGCAGGCCGCGGGCGCCGAGATAGCGGTCGTCCCCCCCGGCGTTGCCCGCCGAAAGCTGTCCGGCCCCGGCATCGCCGCCGCCGCCCGAGATGGAGGAGAACACATCCCCCCCGCCCCGGACCTGCGCGATGATCTGCTCGATAGGGCCGCCCGGCACGAACTGCACCAGCGTGAAGTTGATGACCATGATCCCGATGAGGGTCGGGATCATCAGCAGGAGGCGGCGAAGGATATAGGCAGCCATCTTAGCGGAGCGCGCCCTGTGCCTTCAGCCGGCCGAGCTTTGCCTCGTCCATCCACCACATGCCGTCCCCGCGGGAATAGGGCGGCTTTTCAGGCGGCTTGCCGAACACGTCCCAGTAGGCGACGAGGTATTTGCCGGAGTACCAGTTCGGCACCCAGATCTGCTTGGAGCGGAGCACCCGGTCCAGCGCCTTGGCACGGGCGTCCAGTTCCTCGCGCGTTTTGGACTGGATGACCTTTTCGATCAGCGCATCCACCACCGGGTCGGCCACGCCCGAGAGGTTGGCCGAATCCGGTGTCGTCGCCGCTTCGGCGGAGAAAAGCTGCCGGAGTTCGATGGAGGGGCTGAGCGACATGACGAACCGCCCGCTCATTATATCGTAGTCGAAGTCCTTCTGCCGCTGCTGCATCTGCGCGCTGTCGATCCGCGTCAGGCGGGCATCCACGCCGATGCGGCGCAGGTTCTGGATATAGGGGTTCAGCACCCGGTCCATGGAGGTGCCGTCCTCGATGAATTCTAGTGTCAGCCGCTCGCCCTTCGCGTTCTGGCGCATCCCGTCACCGCCGACGGACCAGCCCGCCTCGTCCAGAAGCTGCGAGGCGCGGCGCATGTTGCCACGGTCGAGCTGCTGCTTGCCCGAGACCGGCGGCTCGAAGGCGGGTGCGGTGAAGATTTCCGGGGGGAGCTTGTCGCGGAACTCCTCCAGCACGGCCAGTTCCTCCCCTTCCGGCAGCCCCTCGGCCTGCATGGGAGAATTCTCGAAGAAACTGTCGGTGCGTTTGTAGAGGCCGTAGAACAGCGTCTCGTTCGTCCATTCGAAGTTGAACATCAGCCCGATGGCCTCGCGCACGCGCGGATCCTGAAACTTCTCGCGCCGGAGGTTGAACCAGAAGCCCTGCGTGCCCGAGGGCGTCGCATCCTCCAGCTCCTCCCGCTTCACCCAGCCGCGCTCCACGGCGGGGAAGTTGTAACCCGTGGCCCAGAGCAGCGAGAAGAATTCCTGCTGGTAGAGGAACTGGCCGACCTTGAATGCCTCGAAAGCGGCATTGTTGTCGGCGAAATACTGGTAGGTGTAGCAGTCGAAATTCGCCATGCCGACATTCACCGGCAAATCCTTCGCCCAGTAATCGGGGTTCCGGCAATAGGTGATGGATCGGCCGGGCTGTGCGTCCTTGACCACGAACTGCCCCGATCCCACGGGCGGGGTCATCGTGGACTGGGCAAAATCGACGGTGTCGTAATAATGCTTCGGCAGGATCGACAGCCCGCCCGCCAGCATCGGCAGATCGCGGGTGGCCGCACCCTCCTTGAAGGTGAATTTCACCCGGTGCGGGTCCAGCGCCTCGACATTCTCGATGTCGCGGAGAGAGATGCGATAGGCGGGGGATCCCTTCTCCAGCAGCACCTTCCAGGTAAAGACCACATCCTCCGCCGTGATCGGCTGACCGTCGGAGAATGTCGCCTCCGGCCGCATGGTGAAGGTCACCCAGGAACGGTCCTCCGGATACTCGACGCTCGAAGCCACCAGCCCATAGGCGGCATCGGGATCGTCCGGCGCGCCGGAAAGCAGGCTGTCATAGAGCAGCCCCAGCCCCTGCGCCGGGTTGCCCTTCAGCACGAAGGCGTTCAGGCTGTCGAAGGTCTGGCTCGCTCCGGTGCCGCGGAAGGTCATCGTGCCGCCCTTGGGCGCCTCCGGGTTCACGAAGTCGAAATGCTTGAAATCGGCGGGGTATTTCAAATCGCCGAAGGTGGAGATCCCGTAGGAGGTGATGACCTTCTGCTCCTGCGCCGCAGCCATCGAAGGGCCGAGCGCCAGGATCGGCAGTGTCAGGAGCAGGACGCGGGAGGAAATCGCAGACGGCTTCCGTCCGGCGATAATAGTAGTCCTCGGGTCAACCGGCATCCTGTCCCTCCGATCAGCGTCGTTCCGCGCCAGCTAAGGGCGCAAGCGGCAAAGTTTCAAGTTGCGATTGCGTGAGAGACTGCGCCATCGGGCAGGATAGACGGAAAACCCACCACATACACCCCAAAGCGGCAGCCCGCTGAGCCGACGGTATCTGGGTGACGTTGCCCGGCGCCGGTTTCGTACCTCCGCTCTCCGCTCTCCGCTCTCCCGGGTGCTGGCTCAGCACCCTTTCCGCAAGTGCGCATGGCGGACGAGCTGTGCTCGGCCACGGTGAGCATCGCCTGAAGCTTGCGGCTCGAGTAAATCCTTCGACACGGAGCTTGCAGACCATGCCGGGCATTGGTCCAATGACTGCCGTCGCCATCGATGTGCTTGCACCCCCCGCCGAGAACTTCCGAAGCGGCCGAGACTTTGCCGCGTGGGTCGGTCTCGTGCCAGGGCAACATTCCACCGGCGGAAAGACGCGGCTTGGGCGCGTCTCGAAGATGGGGCAGCAGGATATCTGTAGGCTGCTCATTATCGGCGCCATGGCTGTCGTGCGATGGGCGATACGCAAGGCGCCAAAGCCCGGCAGTTGGCTGGCAAACATGCTGGCGCGAAAACCAAAGATGCTGGTCGCCATCGCGCTTGCCAACAAGATGGCGCGCGGTATCTGGGCCATGATGCGGCGGGGCGAGAATTACAGAATTCCCGCGGTGGCCTGAACGCCAGTTCGTGGGAAGACGCCGGGAGTGAAGGGAGTGCCGAAGCGTTAGGGAAGTCGATCGACAGATCAGGATTGGCAGAAGCCGAAACGACCCAAGGGCGAAAAGCCCGGTTCACTGATGTGCAGCCAATCCGCGTATCACCATAACGGCAAGCGGTCATGTATCAGAGCCGCACAAAAGGCCTGACCCATGACCGCACCGATCTTCAGAACCACCGCTAAACACGCCTTGACCTCAGACGGGCATCCACACATGGGTCAATACTGCGGCGGCGCAGCTCGTGAAGGAACTGTCCGGCCTGCGGGTGCAGGCGGGGACACATCTGCCCGATCGGAAGGCGGGGGCAGCCCGGCTCCCCAGGACGCCCTCACAAACGGAAAAGGCCGGCGCAAGCCGGCCTGTCTCATGCCTTCGCACAGAGGCGGGGTCAGTGCGGCAGCGATTCCAGATAGGCGATGAGGTCCACACGCTCCTTGATGCGCGGCAGCCCGACGAAGGACATCTTGGTACCCGGCACGTCGGCCTTGGGGTTGGCAAGGAATTCGCTCAGCTTGTCAGGCGTCCACTCGCCGCCATGTGTCTTCATCGCGTCCGAATAGCCGAAGCCGTCCACGGAACCCACCGGGCGGCCGACCACGCCGTCCAGATGCGGGCCGGTGGCATTAGCGCCGTCGATCTTGTGGCAGGCGCGGCATTTCGCGAACACCTTCTCGCCCGCGGCGGCATCGGCGGTGGCGAAGACCTCCTCGAACGGCGGTTCATCGGAGGCGGCGGCAGCGCCCGCACCTTCCTGCGCGCCGGTGTCGATCACATAGGCGGCGTGTTCATCACCATGACCGCCCCCCATCGAGAACAGGGCACTGGCGGCCCAGTTCGACAGCAACAGGATGAGCAGGGCCCCGCAGAGCGCGGCAACGGTCTTGGTCACGGTCATCTGGTCGAACATCTGGCCCCCCCGGCTGGTGTCTCGTCCGGTCTTAGCCGCTTCCGTTCGACGTTTTCAAGGTGTAGTTACCACGCGCCGGGGCGGTGTGTCCCGCAAGCCCTCAGAAGACCTCACAGAGCAAGCCTCAGAATTCCGGGAGAAACCATGCGGGGAAAGATCGCCTTCCAGGGTGAGCCGGGAGCCTACTCCCACCAGGCCTGTCGCCAAGCGCGGCCGGAGATGGAGCCGATGCCCTGTCGGACCTTCGAGGATGCGATGGAAGCGGTCCGTCAGGGGCAGGCGGAACTGGCCATGCTGCCGGTGGAAAACTCCACCTACGGACGCGTGGCGGACATGCACAGCCTGTTGCCGCAGAGCGGCCTCCATATCGTGGACGAGGCCTTCGTGCGCGTTCACATCAGCCTGCTTGGCGTGCCCGGCACGAAGATCGGGGATATCCGTCAGGCGATGAGCCATACCGTGTTGCTGGGCCAGTGCAGGGATTTCCTGCGCGCTCACAGCATCCAGTCGCTGACCGGGGCCGATACGGCGGGCTCTGCGATGAAGGTCGCGGAAATGGGCAATCCCGCCATCGGCGCGCTGGCATCGGAACTCGCAGGCGAGTTCTACGGGCTCGACGTGCTGGCGAAGGAGATCGAGGACCAGCAGAACAACACCACGCGATTCCTCGTCATGTCCCGCGATCTGGACCTGACGCGCCGGGGGGAAGCCGGGATGATCACGACCTTCATGTTCCGCGTCCGCAACATCCCCGCCGCGCTCTACAAGGCGATGGGGGGCTTTGCGACGAACGGCGTCAACATGACGAAGCTGGAAAGCTACATGGTCAACGGCTCCTTCACCGCGACGCAGTTCTATGCCGATGTGGAGGGACACCCCGAGGACCGGAACGTGCAGCTCGCCTTCGACGAGCTTCGCTATTTCACCACGGAAATGTCCCTTGTCGGCGTGTATCCGGCGGATTCGCGCCGGCGTTAGACACCGGGATCCGACCGGGATCGCGGGGTGAGCTGACTGGTCTTTTGACTCTCGCAGCGTTTTCCGTTCGCGTATTGCTCCAGATCGGCTGGCGCCACCGCAACCATTAAGCGCGGGAAGATGCAGAAATCATCCTCCAGTCAAGGTTCGTTGGCACGGCCTGCTAGCCGGGGCGGACAACCTGCTTCCGCCCGGAGAACGGCGATTTAACAGGCTGCTGAAAACGCATTCCGCGGTTGTGCTGGGTTCGAAATCTTCCCCAGATTTTCAGAAGCGCCCCGGAAGCCGAGTTTTGGCGCGTGACCGGACAGACTTTCTCGCCCTCCACGCAAGCCCGGGTAAGTTCCCGACTTTTTCAGCAGCCATGTTTCGCGGCCTCCGGTGGTCACCAGGCAGGCTATCGGGGGAAACAACCTCGGGCGCGCCCCAAGGCCGACCATTTCCTCCGGCATCGCCTGTCGGAATCCTTCCGGGAAGCCCTTAATGCGCTCGGCGCGGAGCCGTGTGCTGCCTTTCCTGCACAAAGTCTCCCCTCGCAGGCCGAAGAGGCTTTCAGGTCGGCGTTGGAGCGGAAATCCGGCCAAATCCGGCAGGAAATCTACCTATTTCGGATCATTCAAAGGCTCGGTTTTCCAATTTCCAAAGCATAGACATGAGGCTTCAAAACTTTTTTCAGCAGCCCGCAAGGCGGTGAAAAAATCGCGAAACTCTGCCACCCGCCGGTGAGACCGGGAAACCTGCGGGAAGCGTTGCAGCACCCCCTGTATCCGCGAGCCTCTCGACGGGAGCACATTCCGGCGCGACCGCCAACCAAGAGCTGTCTTTCACCTTCCCGCTCTCATGCCCGCGGCGGCGCCAGCCGATCTGGAGCAACCCTCGAACGAAGCATACCGTGCTGGAACCCGATCAGCTCCCCCAGTGATGTGCGCTAGTCCAGCCGGTCCTCCATCCAGCGCTGGATGAGGAAATGCGCGATCGCTCCCTCCCGCGCGGGGCGGATCGCTGGATTGGCGCCGGAGAGTACGTCCACCATCTCCTCCCGCGAAACCCAGCGCGCATCCTCAATTTCCGCCAGGTCGATTTCTATGGCATCCGACAGGGCCTCCCCCCGGCAGCCGATCATCAGCGACGCGGGGAAGGGCCAGGGTTGGCTCGCGAGATATTGCACCGCACCGACACGGACGCCCGCCTCCTCCAGCACCTCGCGGCGGACGGCGGCCTCCACCGTCTCGCCGGGTTCGATGAAGCCCGCGAGCAGCGAATACATTCCCTGCGGCCAGGCGGCGCTCCGCCCCAGCAGCACCCGGTCTCCCCGGGTGATGAGCATGATGACCACCGGATCGGTGCGCGGATACTGCTCCGCCCGGCAGTTCGGGCAACGCCGGATCCAGCCCCCCAGCGCGGGTTCGGAGGCATGGCCGCAGCGCGGGCAGAAACCATGCGTCGCGTGCCAGCCAAAAAGCGCGCGGGCGGTGGCGGCGATCTCCGCCTCCCGGCGGGTGAGACGGGTCATCACCGCGCGCAGTTCGACAAAACGGCTCTCGGCAGGAAGCGCGGGATGGCGCTGCTCCCGCGGGTCAAGGAAAGCGGCATTGGCGGCGGCATCGGCGATGTCGGGTGACCAGGCGGAAATATCGGCCCCGAACCATGGCACGCCGTCGTCAAGGCCGAGCAGCGTCGGTGCTCCGCTTGCTTCCGCCAGTGCAGGATGGCCCGGCGACACGGTGACGAGGCCGGTTTCCCCGATGGGCCCCCTCTTCCCGATGGGCCCCCTCTTCCCGATGGGCCCCGTCTCCCCGATGGGTCCCATCTCCCCGACTGGCCGCCCCTCCACAACCGGCACAAGGCCCTGCCACAGCGGCAGAACCCGTGCATCCGGCCTTTTCAGCAGCGCCGCCAGCGCTTCCGGCTTCGCCCTGAGACCGGAGGCCCTGTCGAGCCCCGCGCTTCCAAAAGTTACCGCTTCCGCATCCCGCATTTCTGCCTCCCGCAACCGTCAGACATCCGGCCGACTGCCATCTGCTGTGAGTTTCGGTCATTGGATCGCATGCCGCCGTGGCCACCGCAAGCTGCACAAAAACACGGCACTCATGGAAATTAAACAA
This sequence comes from Haematobacter sp., assembly GCF_032102465.1. Lineage (NCBI taxonomy): Bacteria > Pseudomonadati > Pseudomonadota > Alphaproteobacteria > Rhodobacterales > Paracoccaceae > Haematobacter > Haematobacter sp. The sequence goes on from NZ_DAMDHB010000027.1 coordinate 26,000, forward strand.
TTACAAGTTGTAATTCCTGGGTTATAGCTGCGATGGCAATCCTCCGCCGGTGGCGGGGACGCGGTATGCGGCCTGCCCCCGATGATGCTAGGATCACCCTGTCTGGAAAAGCGGAGGTGGGCATGCGGCGGGGGACAGATTTCACGATGACCCGGCGGAGGTTTCTGGCGGGAACGGCAGGAACCGGTTTGATCGCTCTGCATCCTTTCTCCCTCCAGGCCGCCACCAATCAGGCGCATCTGCGGATCCTCGAGACGACGGATCTTCACGTCCATATCTATCCCTACGACTATTATGCGGACCGGGCGTCCGACACGGTCGGGCTGGCGCGGACCGCCGCGCTGATCGAGGCCGTCCGGGCGGAGGCCACGAACACGATCCTGCTGGACAACGGCGACTTCCTGCAGGGCAACCCGATGGGCGACTACATCGCCTATGAGCGGGGCATGCGGCAGGGCGATGTGCACCCCGTGATCGCGGCGATGAATGCGGTCGGCTACGACGCGGGCACGCTTGGAAACCATGAGTTCAACTATGGGCTGGAGTTTCTGGAGCGGACGCTTGCGGGCGCGGACTTCCCGGTGATCTCCGCCAATGTCGCAAGACAGCGGGGCGCCGGACCGCGGGGAGACCAGACACTGATCCCCCCATATGTCATTCTCGACCGCATGGTGAGGGACGGCTCCGGGCGGGACATCCCCATCCGCATCGGGCTGATCGGTTTCGTGCCGCCCCAGATCCTGAAGTGGGACCGCAAGCACCTGGAGGGCCGGGTCGAGACGCGCGACATCGTCGAGGCGGCGGAAGCATGGCTGCCGGAGATGAAGGAGGCGGGGGCGGATATCATCGTCGCGCTGTCCCATTCGGGCATCGGCGCGGCGGAGCGGTCCGACGGAATGGAGAATGCCTCCACCCCCCTCGCCGCCTTGCCGGGGGTGGATGCGGTGCTGACGGGGCACAGCCATCTCGTCTTCCCCTCCCCCGCCTTTGAAGCCTCCGCCGCCGTCGATCCGGTCACGGGAACGATCCACGGCAAGCCTGCGGTGATGGCGGGTTTCTGGGGCTCGCACATGGGGCTGATCGACCTTCTGCTGGAACGCGAGGGCGGCCAATGGCGCGTCGTCACCGCGACGAGCGAGGCCCGCCCCATCGCCCGCCGGAACGAGGACAGGAGCATAACCGCGCTGGTGGACAGCCGTCCCGAAGTGCTCGCCTCCGTCATGCGGGAGCATGAGGAGACGCTGGCCTATGTCCGCCGGCCCGTGGGCCGGACGAGCGCGCCGCTGCACAGCTATTTCGCCCTCGTGGCCGACGACCCGTCCGTCCAGATCGTCTCCAACGCGCAGAAGTGGTATATCGCCGAGATGATGACCGGCTCTCCGCATGAGGGGTTGCCGATCCTCTCCGCCGCCGCGCCGTTCAAGGCGGGCGGCCGGGGCGGGCCGGAGTACTATACCGATGTGCCTGCGGGCGACATTGCCATCCGCAACGTGGCCGACCTCTATCTTTACCCCAATACGATCCGGGCGGTCCGGGTGACGGGGGCGGAACTGCAGGGCTGGCTCGAACGATCCGCGGGCATGTTCAACCGGATCACGCCGGGCGAGGCCGACCAGCCCCTCCTGAACCCGGAGTTTCCGAGCTACAATTTCGACGTGATCGACGGCGTGACCTATGAGATCGACCTTTCCCAACCCTCCCGCTACTCCGCCAAGGGGCAGCTGGAGGCGCCGGAGGCCACCCGTATCGTCAACCTTGCCTTCGACGGGCGCCCTGTGGAGCCCGAACAGGAATTCATCATCGCGACCAACAACTACCGGGCGGAAGGCGGCGGTGACTTCCCCGGCGCGGACGGCACGACGATCGTCTTTGAAGGGCCGGATACCAACCGCGACGTCATCGTGCGCTACATCGTCGAACAGGGCACGATCAACCCGTCCGCGGACAACAATTGGCGTCTTGCGCCCCTGGCCGACACAAGCGTGATCTTTGAAACCGGGCCGAAGGCGGCAGATCATCTGGGCGATCTGAACGGACTGCGCATCGAAGCGGCAGGGCCGGGAGAGGAGGGCTTCGCCCGCTTTCGCATCCTTCTTTAGTTTGCACGATGCCTATCAATGGGGCATCATTTGGTGACACGCCTGACAAACAGGCATTTACCTGCGACGAATTTGCACAGTTCGCAGGCAGTTGCCCGAAGATGCTCCCCTCCCCGGCGGAGGTCGGGCAGGGTCGGTGCCGCAGTTTTCAAGGAGGCCCTTCGTGTTCCACCGCGCCCTGACAGCCATCACCGCCACCGTCCTCATCGCCACGGGCGCGTCGGCGGAAACGACGGTCCCCTTCGCCCTCGACTGGAAGTTCGAAGGCCCGTCCGCCCCCTATTTCGCCGCGATCGACAATGGCCACTTCAAGGCCGAGGGCCTGAACGTGGAGATCTCCGCAGGCCAGGGCTCGCTCGACGCCATTCCGAAAGTGGCGACAGGCGCGTTCCCGTTCGGCTTCTCCGACATGAACTCCATCGCGAAGTTCCTCGACCAGAACCCGGGCGCGCCGGTCACGGCAGTGATGATGGTCTATGACAAGCCCGCCGCCGCGATGGTCGGCCGCAAGTCGCAGGGCATCAACGAGATCAAGGATATCGAAGGCAGGAAGCTCGGCGCTCCGCCCCCGGACGGCGCATGGGCGCAGTTCCCGGCCTTTGCCAAGGCCAACGGCATCGACATTTCCAAGATCACCGTGGAACCCGTCGGCTTCCCCACCCGGGAACCCATGCTGGCAGAGGGCAAGGTGGATGCGGTGATGGGCTTCTCCTTCTCCGTCTTCCTCAACCTGACGCGGCTCGGCGTCCCGGCGGATGACATCTCCGTCTTTCTGATGGCCGACAACGGGGTGAAATACTACGGCAACGCCATCATCGTGAACACCACCTACGCCAAGGAACACCCGGAGCAGGTGACGGGCTTCCTCCGCGCGGTGGCGAAGGGCTGGCACGATGCCATCGCCAACCCGGAAGCGGCGGTGGAATCCATGATCAAACGCTCCCCCGCCTCCGATCTGGCGCTGGAAACGGAGCGGCTGAAGATGTCCATCGGGACGAACGTGCTGACCGACTGGGTCAAGGAGCACGGTATGGGCAATGTGGATCCCGAGCGGTTCGCGGCGTCCATCGAGCAGCTCAAGGAAATCTACACCTTCCAGAACGATCCCACGCCGGATCTGTATTTCACCGCCGATTACCTGCCCGCCGACGGCAGCCTGAAGCTCGCAGACTGACCGCATTCAAATAGGGCCGGGCGGGGTTGCACCCGCCCGAAACGGAACCGGCATGGCAAACCTCGTCGATATCAAGGGCGTCACGCACGCCTACAAGACCAAGGCCGGCCCGCTGCCGGTTCTGGACGACCTCAACATCTCCATCCCGGAAGGCAACTTCTGCGCGGTGGTCGGCCCCTCGGGCTGCGGCAAGTCCACGCTCACCCGGCTGATCGCCGGGCTGATGATCCCCGACAGGGGCGAGGTCTGGCTACACGGGGAACGGGTGAAAGGCCCGCGCAAGACGGTGGGGATGGCGTTCCAGAACCCCGTCATGCTGGAATGGCGCACGATCCTGGACAATGTGATCCTGCCGCTGGAGATCGTTTCCCCCGGCATGGCCCGCAAGGCCCGCGAAGCCCGTGCGATGGAGCTGCTGGAGTTGGTGGGCCTCGGCAAGTTCGCCGACAAGCGTCCCTCCGAACTCTCGGGCGGAATGCGGCAGCGCGCCTCCCTCTGCCGGGCGATCGTCCACAAGCCCGACGTGCTCATCATGGACGAACCCTTCGGCGCGCTCGACGCCTTCACGCGGGAGGATCTGTGGCAGACGATGCACGCGCTCCGCGCGGAGGAGCCGTTCACCTCCCTGCTCATCACCCATGACCTGCGGGAGAGCGTGTTCCTCGCCGACGAGATCGTCGTGCTCTCGGGCCGCCCTGCCACTACCCAATATGTCATGACCGTCGGCCACGACGGCCCGCGGACGCTCGACATGCTGTATGAACCCGCCTCGGTGGAGCGCCTCTCCATCCTCCGCGACCAGATCGAGATCGCGCAGGGCCGCAAACCGGCGGGGGCGCATTGATGGAAACGCTGCGCAAGATCGCCATTCCGCTGATCGCCACGGTGCTCCTGCTCGCGGGGTGGGAATTTCTGGTCTGGGTGAAGGGCTGGCCGAACTACGTGATGGCCTCCCCCTCAGACCTGCCGCCCGCCTTCTGGAAATACCGGGAGCTGTTCTTCACCCAAGGCTGGCAGACGCTGTGGCGCACGGTCGTGGGTCTGGTGCTGGCGGTGATCTTCGGCACGCTGCTGGGCATGGTCATGGGCTTTTCCCGCACCATGCGGGATGCGCTCTATCCGCTGCTGGTGGGCTTCAACGCCATACCGAAGGCGACGGTGGTGCCGGTAGTGGCGCTGATCTTCGTGGGCCAGCACGATTTCAACACCATACTGATGGCCTTCATGATCTCCTTCTTTCCGATCTCCGTGTCGGTGGCGATCGGCCTGTCCACGCTGGAGCCGGAGTATCGCGACATCCTGCGCTCGCTCGGCGCGTCCAAGTTCACCATATTCCGCAAGATCGCCCTGCCGAAGACCCTGCCGGAGTTCTTCGGCGCGCTGAAGGTTGCCGTCACGCTGGCCTTCATCGGCACCAACCTGATGGAGATCGTGGAGCCGCACGGCCGGGGCCTTGGCGCTCTGTTCGATTCGGGCAAGATCAATGCGGATTACCCGCTGATGTTCGCCGTCCTGCTCGCGCTCGCCTTCCTGGGGATCGTGCTCTACTACATCGTCGTGGCGCTGGAGAAGGTTTTCGCCGGCTGGGCGGAACGCAATCCGGGCTGAGAATTCGGGGATCGGCGGGGAACCATTTCACCGGCGGCGGTTGATCCTGATCCAGTCAGGAGAAGCCGATGTCCTACGCCCGCTTCCTCACCATGATCGCCGTTTCCACCGTGCTGATGTACGTCCTGATGTATCTCAATACCTGGAGCTGGGATCACGTCTATTTCAGCGAAACCCGCGCCTTCGCCGCGCTCTACATGGGTGCGGGGATGGCGGTGGTCATGCTGCTTTTCATGTGGGGCATGTATCGCAACCGCGCCGCGAATTACGCCATTCTCGCGGGGAGCGCCGTGGTGTTCGTGGTGGCGCTCGCCCTGCTCCGGTCGCAGGCGACCGTGGGGGATGTGGCATGGATGCGCGCGATGATCCCGCATCATTCCATCGCCATCCTGACGTCATCGCGGGCGCATATCACCGACCCGAGGGTGCGGTCGCTGGCCGATGGGATCATCACGACGCAGGAGCGGGAGATCGGCGAGATGAAGTCCCTCATCGCCGATCTCGACAGGTAGATCAGGCGGGAACCGGCTCCTTGGCGACCGCGTCGATGAGATTGGCGAAAGCGTCGATCCAGCTCGACAGGAACGCCTTGGCCGTCGGCTCGACCAGCGTGCCGGTGGCATCGAACAGTTCGGGCTTCCAGACGAAATACACTTCCGGCTGACCGAGCTGCACGGTGCCCAGAATCGTCGCGAGCATCTTCATTGACTGTTGTCCGGCGGCGGAGCCCGTCGTGCCGGGCGTGGTCCCGACGACGGCGGCGGGTTTGCCCATCCAGGAGCTTTTCCCATAGGGGCGGGAGCCCCAGTCGGCGGCGTTCTTCAACGCGGGGGAGAGCATGCGGTTGTATTCGGGCGTAACGAAGAGGACGGCATCGGCGGCCTCGACCTCGGCCTTCATCCGCAGGACGGAAGCCGGCACCTTGTCCCACAGGTCTTCATTGTAGAGCGGCAGATCACCGATCTCGACGAATTTGAAATCCAGTTTGCCGGCGGCGAGCTTTGCCAGCGCTTCGGCGAATTTGCGGTTGATCGAATCCTTGCGGAGCGATCCGACCAGAACGGCCACGGTCTTCATGGGAGGAGCCTCTTGTTTCTTTGAGTGACTGGGGGCAAATTAGTAACCGTCTCGCAAAACGCAAGAAGGCACCTTGCAGTCAGAAGGTTACACCCATGGAACCCACTCATCAGCGCTGCAACCGCGTGAATGACATCATTTCCCTTGTCGGTGACAAGTGGAGCGTGCTGATCGTCATGCATCTCAGCCCTGAACCGCGCCGATTCTCCGAGATAAAACGGTCGATTACCGGTATTTCGCAGAAGATGCTGACGGTCACCCTGCGCGGGCTGGAGCGGGACGGCTACGTTCACCGGCGGGTGTATCCGACCGTGCCGCCGCGTGTGGAATATCGGCTCACCCCGCTGGGAGAGGAGCTGCAGGTGCCGCTCCGCGCGCTCGGCAACTGGGCGGAGGCGAATTACGAACGGGTCTGCGCGGCGCGGGAAGCCTATGACGAGGGTGCGAATCAGCGGCTGGTCGCTGCAGAGTAGGCTTGCCATTTCCGCCCGCGCCCCTTAGATCCCCCCGCGAGAGGTTGGCGCGGGCGAGCGCCTCGCCAACTCGGTCAGGTCCGGAAGGAAGCAGCCGTAACGAGTCCCGCTTGGGTCGTTGTCCAGCCTCTCACCCTTTCTTCTCCCGAAAATCGTTGAGCGTGATCGGGTCTTGGCGCAGTCTGTTCGGATACCCACGGACAGGAGGAGCCGATGACCGCCCACCCCCGCAGGACCGTTCTGAAGATCGCACTGGCCGCAGGGTTCGCCCCGATGTTCGGGGGCCTCGCCTCCCGCGCCTGGGCCGATCCTGTCAGCTTCGCCCCGGCACCCACGCCCTGGCGGGCTTACGAGACACGCACGGCGATTGCCCTTCCCGCCGGCAAGGCGGAGATATGGCTGCCGGTGCCCTCGCTCTCCACCGATTACCAGCGCAGCCTCGACGATGGCTGGACAGGCAATGCGGCGCAAGCCGAGCTGGTGACTGACCCCGCCACTGGCGCGCGCTTCCTGCATGCGGAGTTCGATGGCAAGACGCCTGCAAACCTTGAACTGGTCAGCCGGTTCGAGACGCGGAACCGCACCATCGACTGGTCGAAACCTTCTGAAGCCGGGGAAGACCCTGCCGTTCTGGCAGCGGCGCTGCGGCCCTCTGCGATGAAGCCGCTCGACGGCGTGGTGGCGGAGACGGCGGCACGGATCACCGCGGGCGCCACCACGGATGTGGAGAAGGTGCGCGCGATCTATGCCTATATCGTTGCCAACTGCTACCGCAATCTCGACACGCCGGGCTGCGGTCCGGGGGATGCGGTGGCGACGCTGACCAGCGCCGGGCTGGGCGGGAAATGCGCCGATCTGAACGGGTTGTTCGTGGCCCTCGCCCGCGCCTCGGGCGTTCCCGCGCGCGACATGTACGGGGTTCGGGTTGCGCCCTCCGCCTTCGGCTACAAGCAGCTCGGCGCGAACAGTGAGACGATCACCGGCGCGCAACACTGCCGGGCGGAGGTCTGGCTCGACGGTTACGGCTGGGTCGCGATGGACCCCGCCGATGTGCTCAAGGTGATGCGCGCCGAATCGGACCGCTGGATCCGTGACCCGTCCGACCCGCTGGTGACGAAGGTGAACGCGGCGCTGCTCGGCAACTGGGAGGGCAACTGGGTAGCCTACAACCGGGCGGAGGATCTGCACCTGCCGGGCCGGACGGGCACCCTGCCCTTCCTCATGTATCCGCAGGGAACGGTGGAGGGCGCCGCGCTGAACGAGCTTGACGCCAAGGCCTTCGCCTACACGATCACCGCACGCGCGGTATGATGCGGGGGGCGGCCCTCAATGGGCCGCCGCTTCCGTTCCGTCGAGGCCGATCTCCCCCTCCACCCGTGCACTGTTCGCCATCAGGTAGAAGCCCAGACCCGTCGTCAGCGCGGCGATGAACACCAGATACCACGCATGGGCCATCGGGCTGACGGCGAGGAACGTGGTGACGAGCACCGGCGTCAACCCGCCGAAGATCGCATAGGCCACGTTGTAGGAGAAGGAGAGCCCGGAAAACCGCACCTGCGCCGGAAAGGCCCGCACCATGACATAGGGCACCGCCCCCACCATGCCGACGGCCAGCCCCATCACCGCGTAAAGCCCGAACAGAACCGGCAGGGAGACGCCCGCGAAGGTGTAGAAGGTGAAGGTCACCACCCCGAACACCACCCCTGCCACTGCGAAAAACGGGCCGCTGCCCACCCTGTCCACGATCGCCCCGGCGCTGACCGTCCCGAAGATCAGGAACAGCGTGCCGAAGCTGGTGGCGGAGAGGGCCTCCAGCGCGGAATAGCCATAGAGCTTTTGCAGAAAGGTCGCCGTCATCAGCGTGGTGACGACGATTCCGGCGGACAAAACCCAGGTGAGCAGGCCGGAGATGATGACGCCGTGCATGTGGTCGCGCAGGACGGTGCGGATCGGCAGCGTCTCCTGCAGGCGGCTGTCCTGCTTCATGGCGAGGAAGATCGGCGTCTCCGACAGCCAGCGGCGCAGATAGACCGCAAGCAGGCCGAAGATCCCGCCGAGGAAGAACGGAAGACGCCATGCCCAGGCGGAAACCTGTTCCGCCGTGAAGCTCCAGTTGATCGCCGTGGCGACCAGCGAGCCGAGCAGGATGCCCATCGTCAGGCCGGAACACAGGAACCCGCAGGCCATGCCCACGCGCCGGGCCGGTACGTGTTCGGCCACGAATGTCCATGCGCCCGGAACCTCGCCGCCGATGGCCGCGCCCTGCAACATGCGGAGCACGATCAGCAGGATCGGAGCCAGCACGCCGATGGTCGCATAGGTCGGCAGCATCGCCATGCCCAGCGTCGAGATCGACATGAGGAACACCGAAAGGGCAAATACGCGCTTGCGCCCCACCTTGTCGCCATAATGCGCCATGACGATCCCGCCCAGCGGACGCACGAGGTAACCGGCAGCAAAGATGCCGAAGGTCTGGATCATGACGAGCCAGTCCGGCATGTCCGGCGGAAAGAACAGATGGCCGATGACCGCCGCGAAAAAGACAAAGATGATGAAGTCGTAGAATTCCAACGCCCCGCCCAGAGCCGACAGGCCCAGAACCTTGAAATCCTCACGGTTGAGCGGGCGGTTTTCCTCACCCGCGCCTTGCAGCGTCTCAGTCATCATGCGTCCTTTTCGATTTCCCGCTCCATCCTTCGGGACGCAGCCTTATCGCGGCAATCGCGCAGCGCGGCAAGCGAGACGTGGGAGCACAACATGGGACTGCGGCCAGGACGCTACGGTGGACACCCTCCCCTGGGCAGGGGCGCCAGTACAGGAGAAGCCCAGTTTTTTCGGACGACCGCGCCAGGCAGACTGCTGAAGTTTGCTTCGGAGCGGAAATCGTCCCTTGTCCGGCGAGGTCCAGCCGGAACGCTACGGATGTCAGGTCATTGCGGGACCGATTTCCCGGGTCCGAGAACAGGACCATGCTAACAGCTGAAAAAATCGTGGTGCTCCCCGACCTTGGGTTGAAACCAGGAAATCGGGTCGGTCACGAGCCAAAACCTGCGGCTTCCGGGGAGTTCTTCAACCATGGAAGATCTCCGCCCCGGAGCAACCTCGGGATACTTTTTTCAGCACGCTGCCAAAGATGCGTCTGCAAGTGCCGCCTCGCCCAGCTCTGGCCGCAAATCGCAGGCGGGCAAGAGAGGCAGCCCATGCACCGGCCATTTCCATGGGGATCACTCGACATCCCGAGGTAAGCCGATGCGTGACACATCCCGTTCCGGCAAGATTTCTTCCAACTCGCTGGCTGACGGCATCCCCCGCCGAATGTGTTCCGCCACACGCGGCCGAGGCGGGCACGATCGCATGGGGTGACGGCCTATCCGGATCGCGGCGGCGGTGTTCCTTGCCATTGAGACGGACGTGTTCTTCTCCGAAAGGTCGCTCTACGGCGACCGGTGGATCGATAGTGCGCTGGCGCGGCTGCAATCCGAGGGGCTGGTCCACAAGGGTGCGCTGGAGCCGCCGAAGGGCAAGAGGCCCGACGGCTGGAAACCGCGGGAGCGACCCCGTTCGGCACGACCGAGCCATGAAGCGGCACGGAGATGGATGCCCTAAACGTGCCGGTTTTTGTTGATGAAGTGGTGCCGCAGAAGGGACTCGAACCCCCGACCCCATCATTACGAATGACGTGCTCTACCAGCTGAGCTACTGCGGCGTTCCCTTGCGGGAGGCCCGCCCGGCCGGGGCCGGAGGGGCGTTGTGGCGGGCTGATAGCACCATCCTGCGGGGGTGTGTAGCCCTAAAACGCAAGAATTCTCGTGCTCAGCCCCCGGCTTTCCGCATCGCGTCGAGGTCAACCGCGCGCGGGGTGTGGAACGGGCTCGAGCTTGCCGGCTGCGGCTCCTGCGGCTCGACCGGGAGGGGGGGCGTTTCCACCACCGGCTCCGGTGTTTCGTCCGGCGCGATGGTTACCGACTCAGGCACGGGTTCCGGCTCCGGTTCCGCGACCGGGGCGACGGGAGCGGACTTCGGCTCCGGCGCACGGACGATCAGGGGCAGCATTTCCGCCTGCGTGGGAGAGGGTCCCGCCCCTTCCGGCGGCTCTTTCCATGTGAGCGTGTCGAAGGCGCCGCAGTTGTCGCAGATCGGCCCCCATTGCGCATGGATCGCACCGCAATTGTCACAAACCCATTGCGGCCCGCGCGGAGAAACGAGCGCCCGGGCCAGCCAGCCGCGCACCACTGCATCGTCCGCGCCCTCTCCCCGTTCGATCGCCGCCATGATGGCAAGGCTCCGCGCGGTGGGATGCGTCTCCGCCAGATCGCCCATGGCCCGCCGGGCGGCTGGGAAATCCTCCGCCGCAATGTTCAGTTCGGCGCGCAGCAGGCGGGTCTGCTCGTCATCCGGGCGCAGCCGGAGGAGCGTATCGAACCGCTTCAGGCGCTGCGCAGGGGTTTCGTTCGGCTCGATTTCGGCAAAGGCGGCGGCGAGGTCGGGATGCGGGGACACCTCCCAGGCCTTGCGCAGGACCCGCGAGGCGCTTTTCCTGTCACCGGTCGTGAGATAGCCGCGTGCGGCCATGACGGCGGCGGGGATGAGGTCGGGGGACTGACGGTTGGCGGCGATGGCCGCCTCCCGTGCCTCGATGGAATTGCCCTCGGCAAAGACCTCCTTTGCCTCCTGCAGCGCGAGGACGGCGTCGCGGCGCTTGTAAACATCGCGGGGCATGTTGCCGCTGCGCTGCTTTGCCTCCAGCGTACGCCGCGCGCCCTTCCAGTCGCCCCGGTCGGCCTGAAGCTTCAGAAGGACATCCTGAGTCTCGCCATGACGCGGGCGAATGGCCAGCGCGTGCTCTGCGAGTTTCAGCGCGGTGTCGGTATCGCCTTCGGCCAGCTTCATCCGCATCAGCCCGCGCAGGGCCACGAAGCGCGTCCGGTCATCGTCCAGACGCCGCTTCCACGCCTCTGTGGCGCGTTTCGAATCACCGACCATCTCCGCCGCCTGCGCGATGACGAGGTCCGTGAGTTCGGGACGGTTGAGGAATTTCTCCGCCCGGACGGATTTGTTGATGGCGAGCCGCCCCTCCCCCGCGGTGAGGGCGAGGATGCCGTCGGCCAGCGCCTCGTACCCCCGCTTTTCGCGGCTGCGGTCGAGATAGCGGCTCATCGCCGTCTCATCCCCGTTCAGGAAGCGGAACAGAGCGACCGCGAGTCCCACGATCTTGAACAGCACCCATGCGCCGACAAGGCCGAGCAGCGAGAGGATCACCGCCTGCAGCAGTCCGATGGAAAACTCCGTATCCCCGAAGATGATGCGGATGCCTTCGCCCGCGCTGAGCAGATGGCTCGCGCCGAAGGTCAGCGCCGCGATGATGGCGACGAAGAGGAGAACCTTGAGAAGGGACCAGAGCATGTGCGCCTCAGTTCCGGGTAAGGCTGGCGACGATCTCGTCGGCAGCCTGCTGTGCAGAAACGCGGGTCTTGGCGGCGGAGATCCACCCGGCCATCGCGGCCTGCCCCGCGGCGGGAAGCGTGGCGATTTCCGTCAGGGCCTGATCGATCTGGCCCGCCTGCACCGCGGCATTGGCGCGGGACAGGACCGCATCGGGGGAATTGCCCTCCTGCGGGGTAAGGGAGCGGATGCCCAGTTGATTCCGCAGGAACATTTCCGCCCGGTCGCCAAAGCTCTCCTCTCCCGTCGCGCGGTAGGAGGCATCGAGCGCGGCGCGCGCGGCATCGGGGAAATCACGGCGCAGGTCGGACAGCGGAGCCACGCCGCCGCTGGCCTCCTTCAGGGCCGCGGGAACGTTCACATCCAGCTGCTCCAGACGCTCGACAGCCGGCGCGAAACCGCTCCCGAGTTCGATCGCCATGCGGATGCTGGCGACGATCGCCTCCCCTTCCGCCACACGCGCACCGGCCGCGGATGAGGAGCGGAGACTTTCCACCTCGCCCGACAGGGCGGCGTTGCGCTCCGCTTGGGCGGACAGGTCGCTCCGCAGGCTTTCCAGCGCCGCGCTCACGTCTGCGAAGGGTGCCCCCGCCTCTCCTGACGGCGCGGAGGCAACGGGCCGATTTTCCAGCGCCGTGATCCGGGAGGTCAGGGCGTCAAGCGTGCTTTCCCCCTCGGTTGCGGCATTGGAGAGACGCGAAAGCTCTGCCTCCATCCCGGAAAGATCGGCCGGCGCGGGCAGCGCCGAGATCTCGGAACGCATCGCGGAGATCTGCTGCGCCTGCTCCGCGATCCTGCTCTCCAATGCGGGATCGGTCGTATGAAGAGGCAGAAGGAAATAGGCCGCACCGAACCCCAATGCCGCCGCGATCGCTCCACCGGCGAGCGTCGGCCAGAAGCTGCCGCCCTGCGCTGCGGGTTCCGTCGGAACGGGACGGGCGGGCGGAACCACACGCTCCTCCTCCGCCGCCTTTGCCAGCGGCTCCTCAAGTGTCAGATCCCGGTCGGGCGTCAGATCCCGGGGTTGATCGGCGTCAGGCAGAGCGGCGGGATCGGTGCCCTGCCCGGCAGCGAAATCATGGTGCTCCGCCGTCGCCGGGTTCTCCGCTGCAACGGTCTCCGGGAGGGCATCGACGCTGGCTTCCGGGCTGTCCGTCGCCCCGAACACCTCTGCCGCCTCGCGCGCGGAGAGGTTTCCTTCGGATGGCGAGGTCTGCGCTTCTTCGGCCTTCGCCTTGCTCCGCGACCTCGGTTTCTTTTCGTCTTCCACGCAGCTCTCCCGTTGGCCGTTCCGTGAACGGAGATTAGCGACCGGATCCCCGGGCCTCAACCCGCAGCCTGATGTGCCGGCGCGAAGCCCTGTCGGCAACTCATGCCTTCTCAGGACGCAAGGTTCCCGAAAACAACCGATTTCAGCCCTTCAGCGCCCCGATTGTCTCCAACATAGCCTCTGCTGAAGGGGTTGGGGCAATTTTCAGGCGGCGCGGCGCTTTACCGGACCATGCGGCTGCGACATTCGCACTCATCGCGGCGATGAGAAGCGGCGCGCGGATCGGCCAGCCCGCCACAAGCCGCGCGGATCGCGGCGAGAACAGCGGCAGGAGCACCGGCTGCTCCGCCTCCAGAAGCCGCACTGCCTCTGCGGAAGGGGGGATGGCCACCTGCTCATAGGCCACGGCCCCCGTGATCTCCACCTCGTCCCTCAGGGCCGCGACCATATCGGCGGCAAGGTGTTGCCCATGCGGGTGAAACAGCGGGCCGGACGGACGCTCCCGCCGAATAAGGGAGAGCAGGGATGCCGCATCGCCGCCCGCAGCCCGGGCCGAGAGACCATGCGCCGCCGCCGCCGCCGCCGTGCGCTCTCCCACGCAATAGGCGGGCAGACCCAAACACGGCGGAAGCGCCGCTACGGCGTTCTCCGATGTGAGAACGATGCCCCGCACCCCTTGGGGCATGACGACGGGCAGGGACCGGATCGCCTGCGCGGGCGCGAGGAGCACCGCCAGATCCGGCCAGAGTCCTGCCACTTCGGCGGCGAAACGGCGGGACTGCGCCTCCGGCCGGGTGAGCAGGAGCGTCGGTACACCGGCAGAAAGGAGCGGTCGGGTTGTCTCGCGCATGTTGCGGTGTTACCTGCGCGGGGGTGGTCAGGCAACGCGGAAGACCCCTCGGATCGGATCATGGACAAGGCTCTCACCCTTCTCGGCATCGAGTCGAGCTGCGACGACACCGCCGCGGCGGTTGTCCGGCTGACGCCGGAGGGCCGGGCGGAGGTGCTCGCGAATGTCGTCGCTGGGCAGACCGCGCTCCACGAGGCCTATGGCGGCGTGGTGCCTGAGATCGCCGCACGGGCACATGTCGAAAAGCTCGACATCTCGGTGGCGGAGGCGCTGCGGACAGCGGGGCTGGCGCTTTCCGATCTGGACGGGGTGGCGGTCACCTCCGGTCCCGGGCTGATCGGCGGGGTGCTGGCGGGCGTCATGCTCGCACGCGGGCTGGCGGCGGGGGCGGATCTGCCGCTTCACGGGATCAACCATCTGGCGGGCCATGCCCTCACCCCGCGGCTGACCGGGGACATCGCCTTTCCCTATCTGCTGCTGCTCGTCTCCGGCGGTCATTGCCAGTTCCTGATCGTCCACGGCCCGGATCGCTTCGACCGGCTGGGCGGTACGATCGACGACGCCCCCGGCGAGGCGTTCGACAAGGTGGCGAAGCTGCTCGCCCTGCCCCAGCCCGGCGGCCCCGCCGTCGAGGCAGAGGCGCGGCACGGCGATGCTGCCCGTTTCCCCTTGCCCCGCCCCCTGCTGGACCGGCCGGGCTGCGACATGTCCTTTTCCGGGTTGAAGACGGCGGTGCTGCGCACGCGGGACCAACTGGTGGCCACCCACGGCGGGCTGCGCCGTCAGGACAGGGCAGATCTCTGTGCAGGTTTCCAGCGCGCGGTGGCCGATGTGCTGGCGCAGAAAGCGCGCCGGGCCATTGCGGCCTATCTGGAGCTTGCCCCCGAAACCCCGGCCATCGCCGTGGCGGGCGGCGTGGCCGCCAACGCAGAGATCCGGGCGGCGCTCGAGGGGGTCGCCACCGCCGAGGGTCTCGCCTTCGTCGCGCCACCGTTGAAACTCTGCACTGACAATGCCGCGATGATCGCCTGGGCGGCCATCGAACGGCTCCGGGCGGGCATTCCCGACGATCCGGCCGACCTGACCGCCCGCCCGCGCTGGCCGCTCGACCGGAGCAGACCGGCGCTCATCGGCTCCGGCAAGAAGGGCGCCAAGGCATGAGCGGCATCGCCATACTGGGCGCGGGCGCCTTTGGCACGGCGCTGGCGATCAGCCTCGCCCGGGCGGGGACCGAAGTCGCGCTCTGGACCCGCGACGCGGATCAGGCGCGCGAGATGCGCGACCAGCGAACCAACAGCCGCCGCCTTCCCGGCGAGGCGCTGCCCATGGCGATCAGGGTGACGGAGACCTTGCCGGAGACGGCGGATCTCCTCCTCCTCGCCATCCCCATGCAGCAGACCGCCGCCTTTCTGGAAGCCCATCACGCACTTTTCGCCGGTCGGGGCGTGATCGGCTGCGCCAAGGGGATCGACCTGACCAGCGGCCTCGGCTCCACCGGCCTCATCGCGCGGGCCTGCCCGGACGCCACTCCCGCCGTGCTGACGGGGCCGAGCTTCGCCACTGATATCGCCCGCGGCCTGCCGACCGCGCTGACGCTCGCCTGCGCGGATGCGGCGGCGGGAGCGGCTATGCAGGAGCGGCTCTCCACCTCTGCGCTGCGGCTCTACCGCACGACGGACGTGGCGGGTGCCGAGCTGGGCGGTGCGCTGAAGAACGTCATCGCCATCGGGGCGGGCGCGGTAATGGGCGCGGGGCTGGGCGACAGCGCGCGCGCCGCGCTGATGACCCGCGGCTATGGCGAGATGACCCGCCTGGCGCTGCGCGCGGGCGCGCGGGCAGAGACGCTGGCGGGCCTTTCGGGCTTCGGCGACCTCGTCCTGACCTGCACCTCGCTGCAATCGCGCAACTTCCGCTACGGTCACGCGCTGGGGTCTGGCGCGGACTGGGACGCCTCCACGACGGTGGAGGGGATTGCCACCGCCCGCGCCATGGCCGCCCGCGCCGCGCGGGAAGGGGTGGACATGCCCGTCGTCTCCATGATCGTTGCGTTGATAGATGGCCGCGTCACCGTGACCGAGGCCGCCGAACGCCTGTTGAACCGACCGCTGAAGGAGGAATGATGTACGCTGCCGTGATCTGCCGGGACAAACCCGGCGCGCTCGATCTCCGCATGGAGAACCGCCCCGCCCATCTCGCTTATCTGGGGGAGAGCAGGGTGGCCTTCGCCGGGCCGTTCATCGAGGACGGCGCCCCTGTCGGCTCGCTCGTGGTGATCGAGGCCGATGACCTCGCCGCCGCCGAAGCCTGGGCCGCGAACGATCCCTATGCGAAGGCCGGGCTGTTCGAGACGGTCGAAATCCACGAATGGCGCAAGGTGATCGGCTGATGGCCTTCTGGCTGTTCAGGTCGGAGCCCGACACTTGGTCGTGGGACCAGCAGGTCGCCAAGGGCGAGGCCGGTGAGGAATGGGGCGGCGTGCGCAACTATCAGGCGCGCAACCACATGCGGGCGATGAAGGTGGGGGAGAAGGGCTTCTTCTACCACTCCAACATCGGCAAGGAGATCGTCGGCATCGTCGAGGTTTCCGCCGAATCGGCCCCCGATTCCACTGCGGACGATCCGAAATGGGACTGCGTTCACATCCGCGCGGTGCGCCCCCTGCCGCGCCCCGTCACGCTGGAGGACTGCAAGAACGACCCTCGGCTGAAGGATATGGTGCTGGTCAACAATTCCCGCCTTTCGGTGCAGCCGGTGTCAGAGGCGGAATGGCAGACTATCTGCGAAATGGGTGGCTTGTAGCGGAAGGCTGGCGGACATGGCGGGCAGGATCAGGGTGGGAATCGGCGGCTGGACTTATGCGCCGTGGCGGGGCAGCTTCTACCCCGACGGGCTGCCCCAGAAGCGCGAACTGGACTATGCCAGCCGCCACCTGACCACCATCGAGGTCAACGGCACCTACTATCGCAGCCAGACACCCAGGACGTTTGCCGGCTGGCATGACGAGACGCCCGAGGATTTCGTCTTTGCCCTCAAGGCACCGCGCTTCGCCACCAACCGCAAGGTGCTGGCGGAGGCGGGCGAGTCGATCCAGCGGTTCATCGACAGCGGCATCGCGGAGCTGAAGGACAAGCTCGGCCCGATCAACTGGCAGTTCATGGCGACGAAGAAATTCGACCCGGAGGATTTCGCGGGTTTTCTCGCCCTCTTGCCGAAAGAGGTGGAGGGCCGCGCGCTGCGCCACGCGGTCGAGCTCAGGCACGAAAGTTTCCTTGTCCCCGAATGCGCGGAGCTGCTCCACCGGCATGGGGTCGCGGCGGTCATAGCTGGGGATTCCGAATTTCCGCAGTTCCCGGATGTGACGGCGGATTTCGTCTATGCGCGCATCATGGGAACCACCGAGACCCCGAAGGCCGGCTATTCATCCGGCGATCTGACCCGGTGGAGCGAAGCGGCGGTGAGCTGGGCAAAAGGCGGTGATGGCGGCCTGCCCCCCATTGGAAAGGCCGCCCCGAAAAACCCGCGCGATGTGTTTCTGTATGTGATCAGCGGCCACAAGGCCGCCAATCCTGCCGCCGCGATGGCGCTGATCGAGCAGTTGCCCGATCAGGCGTAAACAGACTCCTTGCCGAAATTCTTCACCAGCAGGTAATAGAAAACCGCCCGGTATTTGTTGCGTTCGGATTTGCCATAGGTGTCTACCGCCTTCTGGATACCTTCCATCAGCGAAGGGCTGTCAGGCAGACCGAGTTTCTTCATCAGAAAGCTCGTCTTCACCCGTTCCAGCTCAGCGGAATCGGAGGCTGCCACCGTTTCGCTGTCCGCGCTGTAGATCGTCGGCCCGCAGCCGATGGTGACCTTGGTCAGCAGATCCATGTCCGGTTCCATCCCGCACTTGGTGCGCAGATCCCCCGCATATTTCTCGATCAGTTCGTCGCGTTTGCCCATCCGGCCTCTCCGCATTTGGGATGCGGAGAGGTTAGCAGGACATTCACATAACGCAATCTGGCTCAGTAACGGTAGTGCTCGGGCTTGTAGGGCCCATCGACCTTCACCCCGATATAGGCGGCCTGATCGGGCCGCAGCTCCGTGAGCTTCACGCCGATCCGGCCAAGGTGCAGCCGGGCGACCTTCTCATCCAGATGCTTGGGCAGGATATACACGCCGGGCTTGTAGGCCTCGCCATTCTGCCAAAGCTCCATCTGCGCCAGAACCTGGTTGGTGAAGGAGGCCGACATCACGAAGCTCGGATGCCCGGTCGCATTGCCGAGGTTCAGCAGACGCCCTTCCGACAGCAGGATGATCCGCGCGCCCGAAGGCATCTCGATCATGTCCACCTGCTCCTTGATGTTCGTCCACTTGTGATTGCGGAGCGCGGCCACCTGGATTTCATTGTCGAAGTGACCGATATTGCCGACGATGGCCATGTCCTTCATCGCGCGCATATGCTCGATGCGGATGATGTCCTTGTTGCCGGTCGTGGTGATGAAGATATCGGCGGTCGCGACCTCATCCTCCAGCAGCGTCACCTCATAGCCGTCCATCGCCGCCTGAAGCGCGCAGATCGGATCGACCTCCGTCACCTTCACGCGGGCGCCTGCGCCGCGGAGCGAGGCGGCAGACCCCTTGCCCACGTCGCCATAGCCGCAGACCACGGCCACCTTGCCGGCCATCATCGTATCGGTCGCGCGGCGGATGCCATCGACCAGCGATTCCTTGCAGCCATACTTATTGTCGAATTTCGACTTGGTAACGCTGTCGTTGACGTTGATCGCCGGGAAGGGCAGCAGGCCCTGCTTGTGCAGGTCGTAAAGGCGGTGAACGCCGGTCGTCGTCTCCTCCGACACGCCCTGGAGCAGGTCGCGTTGACGGGTGAACCAGCCGGGGCTCTCCTCTGCCCGTTTGCGGATCTGGGCGAAGAGCGCCTCCTCCTCCTCCGAGGACGGATTGGCGATCAGCGCGGTCTCCCCCGCCTCGACCCGTGCACCGAGCAGGATGTAGAGCGTGGCATCCCCGCCGTCATCGAGGATCAGGTTCGCGCCTTCCGGGAACTGGAAGATCCGGTCGGTATAGGTCCAGTAGTCTTTCAGCGTCTCGCCCTTGATCGCAAAGACCGGCACACCCGATTCGGCAATCGCCGCCGCCGCATGATCCTGCGTGGAGAAGATGTTGCACGATGCCCAGCGCACCTCCGCGCCCAGCGCGGTCAGGGTTTCGATCAGGACGGCGGTCTGAATGGTCATGTGCAGGGAGCCGGCGATCCGCGCGCCCTTGAGCGGTTGGGAGGCACCGTATTCCTCGCGGAGCGCCATCAGACCCGGCATCTCCGTTTCCGCGATATCCATTTCCTTGCGGCCGAAATCCGCGAGCGTGATATCCTTGACGATATAATCCTTCATGACAGCTCCTGCGTCGCGTTTGCCCGTCGATAGCACCCATGGGCAGGAACGGCAATGAAACCCCTCCCCGGTGGTCTGGCCCTTGCACTCTGGTCTTTGCGCTCTGGTCTTTGCGCTCTGGCCCTTGCCAACCGGTCGGGCCGGGCCTACCGCTACCCGCGATCAAGGAGCGCAGAATGAAGAAGCCGCCCCGCGCATGGCAGAGGATGTTGTCCGGCCGCCGCCTCGACGTGCTGGATCCGACGCCGATGGACATAGAGATCGCCGATATCGCCCACGGGCTGGCCTTCGTCGCCCGCTGGAACGGCCAGACGCGGGGGGAGTTCCCCTATTCGGTCGCCGAACACTCGCTTCTGGTGGAGGCGATCTTTGCCGAAAGCGAACTTGGCCAATCCTCGCGCTGGCGGCTGGCCGCTCTGCTGCATGACGCACCCGAATACGTGATCGGCGACATGATCTCTCCGGTGAAGGCGGCGATCGGGTCTGATTATGGCAAGCTGGATGAAAGGCTGGCCGCGGCCATTCACCTGCGCTTCGGACTGCCCGCCGTTCTCCCGGCGGCTGTCAAGAAAGCGATAAAGCTGGCGGACAGTGCTTCTGCATGGCTGGAAGCGACACAGATCGCGGGCTTCACCGTGGCGGAAGCAAACAAGTATTTCGGCCGAACGCAGTCGCAATTCGCCGGCCATGAAATAATCCCGCGCGCGCCCGTCATGGCCCGGGAGGCATTTCTTGCCCGACATTCCGCCCTGCTGGCGGAAATGGACCAAGGCTAAGGCGCGCGTGCCACCCAAAGCAGGTAGCACGCGCGAAAAGACGTTCAGATAGCGAGATCTTCGAGCTTTCGGCCCGCCTCCAAAGCCGCTTTCACCCAATTGGGCTGACGTCCACGACCGGTCCAAGTCTGGTCGGGATCGTGCGGATTGGCATATTTCGGCGCCGCTGGTCCACGTTTCCGCGCGCTGAGCGTTTCGGTAAGATCGGCGATGTCGAAACCGTGGCGTTTCGCAACCTCTTCCAGTTCCTGGAGAGCGTCGCGCTTCTTGCGTTCTTCGAAAGTGGCAATCGCCCTATCGATTTTATGACGCATATCCTTGAGTTCTTTCAGGGATAGCGTCTCGAGATCCATTTCCATTATCCGGCTCCGGGGAAAAACAATGTCGCTTAGGATAATCCGCCGTTGAAGAATATCCAACGGCGGCGGAAATAAATTTTGCGGCCGGTTTTGCGACCGGCAAAAAAGGGCGTCCCGTCTTTGAAATGCGGGGAGTGTTATTTGGGGCTGCGCTTGGCCAGAATGCGCTGCAATGTGCGGCGATGCATGTTGAGCCTGCGGGCCGTGTCACTGACGTTGCGATCGCACAGCTCATAGACCCGCTGGATATGCTCCCAGCGCACCCGGTCGGCGGACATGGGGTTTTCCGGCGGCGCGGGCAGATCGCCCCCGCGGGCCAGCAGCGCGGAGGTGATGTCGTTGGCATCTGCGGGTTTGGAAAGATAATCCGTGGCGCCCGCCTTGACCGCAGCGACCGCGGTGGCGATTGCGCCATAGCCCGTCAGCACGACGATGCGGCTGTCCGCCCGCTGTTCGCGCAGGGTCTCCACCACTTCCAGACCGTTGCCATCCTCCAGCCGCAGGTCGATCACCGCATAGGCGGGTGCCTGTTCAAGCGCGATGGTGCGACCTTCCGCGACGGTCCCGGCCAGAACCGGCTCAAATCCCCGCTTCTCCATGGCGCGGGCAAGCCGCTTCAGAAACGGCTCATCATCATCGACCAGCAGGAGCGAACGGTCAGGGCCGAGGTCGTCTGTATCTTCGGTCATCTCTCATCCCACGAAATTCGCGGCACTCTAGGCGCGCCGCCGGACCGGGTCAAATCCCGCTCTCGGCAGCCCTCCATATGGTGATCACATGTGATCTATGAAACAGGCTGCCGTTTCCGCGACCTGTTCCGGCGTCTGGTCACGGCGGATGAGATCGACGAACCCGTAGCCCGGCAGCATCAGATAAGTGAAGGTGGAGTGATCGACGAGATAGCTCTCATCCCCCGCGGCATGTTCGGGGACATGGGAATAGACCTTGTAGGCCTGCGTGGCTGCGTGGATCTGCTCCTGCGTGCCGGTCAGGCCGATGGCGCGGGGATGCATGGCGCTCGACCATTCGCCCACCACCTCCGGCGTGTCGCGCTCGGGATCGACGGTGATGAAGACGGGCGTGACGTCCTTGCCCTTCTCCTCCAGCAGATCGACGGCCTCGGCATTGCGCACCATGTCGAAGGGGCAGACATCGGGGCAGAAGGTATAGCCGAAATAAACGAGCGACGGTTTCGTCAGCACCGTCTTTTCGGTCACCGTCTCCCCCTGGCCATCGACGAGGCTGAACGGCCCGCCGATCTGCCCGGCGCCCCCCGCAATATTGGTGGAGCGGCAGGAGGCAAAGGGATCCTCCTCCCCCCGGCCACTGACGACAAGGAAGGCCAGCCCTCCGAGAAGAGCGATGATGAAGCCTGCGGCTAGCGCGGCATAGGTGCGTATCATCCCGATGGACCCCGTTCCGGTGCGCGGCTGCATTGATCGCCGATCGCGGGCCGATTAACAATCACCCCCCGCCCCCATGCGACATCAGGCCCCGGCATGACCCTTACCGACCTTTTTCCCGATCCGCCGGAAAGCGCGGCGGAACGCCCGCTCCGCCTGCGCACGCTGGTGCTGCTCAGGTGGATGGCGGTGACGGGACAGTTCATCGCGCTGATGGTGGCGGAGCGGTATTTCGGCCTCCTCCTTCCCACGGGCTGGGCGATTGCCGCGATCCTGGCCATGGTGGCTGTCAACGTCGTCACCATGCTGGGCTTCCCGAAGAACCGCCGCCTGACGGACCGGGAGGCGATGCTCACCCTGCTGGTCGATACGTCGCAATACGGGCTGCTGCTTTACCTGACGGGGGGGATCCACAACCCGTTCGCGCTGCTGATCCTTGCGCCGGTGACGATCTCCGCCACCTCTCTCCGCCTGTCCTCGACCATCGTGCTCGCGGTTGTGGCGATCGCGCTGGTGACGCTGGTGGAGTTCCGCAGCATTCCCATGCGTTTTGCCGATGGCAGCCCGGTGGTGCTGCCGCCGATCTATCGCTTCGGCAACTGGCTCGCCATTCTGATCGGCATCCTGTTCATCGGGCTTTACACCCACCGCGTGGCCTCCGAGGCGCGGGCGATGTCGCGGGCGTTGCTGGCCACGCAGATGGCGCTGGCGCGGGAACAGAAGCTCACCGATCTGGGCGGTGTGGTGGCGGCGGCGGCGCATGAGCTCGGCACGCCGCTCGCCACGATCAAGCTCGTCTCTTCCGAACTGCTGGAGGAGGTGGGCGACGATCCCGATCTGATGGCCGATGTCACGCTGATCCGCGATCAGGCGGACCGCTGCCGTGATATCCTGCGGTCCATGGGGCGCGCGGGCAAGGACGACATGCACCTGCGGAACGCCCCCGTGGAGGCTGTCCTGCGCGAAGCGGCGGAACCCCATGCGGGCCGGGGCAAAGCCGTGCGCTTCGTGATGGAGAGCGGCGACGGCTCCCCCCAGCCGATGATCCGTCGCCGGCCGGAACTGATCCACGGGTTGCGCAACCTCGTGCAGAACGCGGTGGATTTTTCCCGCACCGGCGTCGTGATTACCGCCATCTGGTCGCGGGACAGTCTGCGCATCACCATCGTTGACGACGGTCCCGGCTATCCTCCCCACCTGCTGGGCCGCATCGGCGAGCCCTTCCTGCGCCGCCGCCGCGACGAGCCGGACCCGGAACGGCCCGGCTATGAGGGAATGGGTCTCGGCCTGTTCATCGCCAAGACGCTGCTGGAGCGGACAGGCGGCACCCTGCGCTTCACCAACGCGCCCGAAGGCGGCGCGGTGATCGCCGCCCGCTGGCCGCTGGCGGCGCTCGCGGCGGAATCGGGCCCGCTGGGCGACAATCCGATGTTCGAGGCCTGAAAGCCACGCCCGCCCGGCTCATTGCGGGTTCATCCGTTTATTAACTCCATCTTAACCCTTTTGCAGCCTGATGACCCAAAACCCTGCGTCCGGGCAGGGAACGGAAGGACAGGGGCATGGACATCGCCTTCTTCCTAACCGTGGCGACTGTCACGGTGATGGCAACCGGCGCGGCCACCGCCGTGGCGGTATTCCTTGGCGGTCACACCCGGGGGGCAAAGGTGCCTGCGCCCGGGCCACTTGCGGACGGGCCAAATGCGGAGGGGATCACCTTTCTCTTCGACGACGAGCGGCTCATCGACAGCTCACCCGAAGGCTTGCTCCTGCTTGCGCCCCTCCGCGGGCGAACGGACTGGGCACGGCTCGGCAGCTATCTGGAACCGCGGCTGCCCGGCGTGATGGCGCGGCTCGGCGCGCTGCCTCCGGGGGGGGAGGTGCGGGATTCGGGGGGCAGCGTTACGCTGGAAGCCCGGCGGGAGAACGCCCACCTGCGGCTCACCCTCCGGGGCGCAACAGCCGCTGCCCTGTCCCGAACGGCCGCGGAGGAGGAACTGGACCTGCTCCGCCGAACGGTGGAGACAGCGCCCTGGCCCGTCTGGCGGACGGATCCGGCGGGGGAGATCACCTGGGCCAACGCCGCCTATCTTGCACTCACGGGCAGCAACCCGGACGATATCATGTGGCCGCTGCCGCGCCTCTTCCTTCCCGGTCCGCGCGAGACCGCACCCGGAAGCCTGCCGGGAAGCCAGCGGATTCAGGGCGTCGACGGCGAGGCGTGGTTCGATTGCGTGTTCACTGCCGAGGAGGGCGGCGACACTGTGGGCTATGCGATTCCCGCCGATGGCATGATGCGGATGGAACAGCGGCTCCGCGGCTCGCAACAGGCAATGTCTGATGCGTTCATGGGGCTGGCGATCGGGCTGGCGGTATTCGACCGGGGCCGCAAGCTCCAGATGTTCAATCCCGCGCTCGCGGACCTTACCCGGCTGGGGCCGGATTTCCTTGCCGCGCGACCGTCGCTCTTCGCTTTCCTCGAACGCCTGCGGGAACAGCGGATGCTGCCGGAGCGGCGGGATTATGCAAGCTGGCGCCAGCAGATGACCGAGGTGGAGAAGGCTGCCGAAGCGGGTGGTTATGAGGAGACGTGGAGCCTACCGGGTGGTCAGACCTATCGTGTGACCGGCCAGCCGCATCCCGAGGGCGCGATAACCTTCCTGCTGGAGGACATCACCGGAGAGATCACCCTGTCCCGCCGCTTCCGCGCCGAGATCGAGCTGTCGCAGGAGGTCATCGATGCCATTCCAGACGGCATCGCGGTGTTTTCCGCGGCGGGAATGCTGCTCGTTTCCAATCGGGCCTATGCAAGCCTCTGGGGGATAGAGGAGGGTGAGGATCTCACGCCGGTGGATATAGACCAGGCGATCGCCCTGTGGGAGGCCACCCTGCCCGGAGCGACGCTCTGGCGGAAGCTGCGCCAGCAGGTCGGCACTCTCGATCGGCGGGAGGAGTGGACGGCGGCCGTCCGGCGCGACGATGCAACCTTTCTCCACTGCCGCGCGACGCCCTTGTCCGATGGTGCAACTCTCGTCGCCTTTCGGATCCGTCCGGCGGGGGAAAGGCTGCTCGCGGCCGAGTGACTTGCAATGGGCCCAGGCTGCGTGAGGACGCGGTTATGGCATAAGCACTTCGGGACAATGTCCTCATACCGCCGCTGGTGCGGAAAGATTTTGCTCGCAGCTGCATGAGGCAATGCCCGAGGGAAATAGTTCTCGGCGGATTTGCGGATGCTGGTTCCAGCGATATGCAGGGGAATTCTGCCCTCCCTGGGGATCAGTGACCTCATCTCCACCCTCTGATGGCCTGAAATTTCCTTCAGGACGGAATTCCCATTCCGCCGTACAGGCTGCTGAAAAAGTTCAGAAGTGTCGTCTCTATGCTCTGGAAATCGGGAAATCAGCCCGGAAGAAACCCGAAACGCGTAGATTTCCGACTGAATTTCACCCGATTGCGAATGAACTCCGCTCCAACGCGGCGCTGAAAGTCTTTTTCAGCGACCTGCTAATTGTTGTAATGATTTGCCTTGATACTGCCTTGTCCGCCTGAGGCCCGGCGGATCGGGAAGGACGCGTCCAGCACGACTGCGTTCGACGCTCCCCTTCAAGACCGCTTGCAGAACGGGACGGGAACGTTACAAGTCGGGCATGTCTGGAGCACCCCTTTCCCGCACAGTTGACCTTGCCGGCCCGGAGGCGACGGACGCCCTTGCGCGGTTGATGGAGCCGCTGTTGCGACCGGGAGACGTCCTGCTGCTCGATGGATCGGTCGGGGCGGGAAAATCCCATTTCGCGCGCGCGCTCATCCGGGCGCGGCACGGGGCGGAGACGGAGGTTCCCTCACCGACCTTCACCCTCGTCCAGACCTATGGCGCGGAGGGTGACGAGATCTGGCACAGCGACCTCTATCGCCTGTCCCAGCCCGATGAGATCGTCGAGCTGGGTCTGGAGGATGCGTTCACCACCGCGATAACGCTTGTGGAATGGCCCGACAGGCTCGGCTCCCTCGCGCCGGAGGGGGCGCTGACACTGGCCTTCCGCCCCACGCGGGAAGGGGAAAGCCGATCCGTCACCCTCACCGGAAATGCAGGCTGGGCCGCGCGGCTGCAGCCCCTGCTCGAGACCTTGCCATGACCACGCCGCCCGGAATGCCCCGGCAGGCCCCCTCGGCTGGGCCGCCTCCGCGTGAAAGCGGTCCGGGCGACGCCCGCCTGCCCGAGGACTGCCTTACCGAGGCCCATCTGCCCGATGTCCAGCCACCCGATGTCCGCCTGCCTGAAGACCGCCTGCCTGAAGCCCATCTGCCTGAAGTCCGCCTGTCCGAAGTCCGGTCACCGGAAGTCAGGCCGCCCGAAGTCAGGCCACCCGAAGGCCTCCCACCCACAACGTTCCCGCCCACAACCCCAGCACACGAAGTACCGATGACCGAAACACCCCGGACCCACCTTGCAGATGCCTTTCTCACCCGGGCGGGGCTGACGGGCGCGGTGCGTGCACCGCTGGCGGGCGATGCCTCCAACCGCCGTTATGAGCGGGTGCGCGCTGCGGGCGAGACACTGGTGCTCATGGATGCCCCGGCGGAGCGGGGGGAGGATGTGCGCCCCTTCGTCGCCATCGCGCGGCATCTGTCGTCGCTCGGCCTGTCTGCGCCCCGGATCCTGGCCGAGGATGCGGCACAGGGCTTCCTGCTGCTGGAGGATCTGGGCGACGACCTTTACGCCAGCCTGCTCCGGGAGGATGCGGGGGAGGAGCGCCTGCTCTATGCCGCCGCTGTCGATGCTCTGGTAGAGCTGCACCGCCACCCCGCGCCCGACGGCGTGGGGCGGTATGCCCCGCCGCTCCTCGGCGATCTCGCAGCGCTGGCGGTGGACTGGTATCTTCCGGGCACCGGTGCGGAGCCTGTGGATCGCGCCCCGCTGGCCGAGGCGGTGAACGAGGCCGCATTGCGCCATGCCGGCGGACCGGAAGTGCTGGTGCTGCGGGATTACCATGCCGAGAACCTGCTCTGGTTGCCGGAGCGGGAGGGCGCCGCTCGTGTCGGCCTGCTCGATTTTCAGGACGCGCGGCGCGGCCATGCCGCCTATGATCTGGTCTCGCTGCTGGAGGACGCGCGGCGTGACACGACCGAAACGCTCCGGCAGGAGGTGATCGCCCGCTACATCGCGGAAACCGGTGCTGAAGATGCGGCCTTCCGCGCCGCTTATGCCACTTTGGGCGCGCAGCGGAACCTGCGGATTCTGGGGGTTTTCGCACGGCTCTGTCTCCGGGACGGCAAGCCGCGCTACCTCGCCTTCGTGCCGCGCGTCTGGGATCACCTGATGCGCGACCTCTCCCACCCGGCGCTGGCCGATCTCTCCCGCCTCGTGCGGGAGACGCTGCCAGAACCCACGCCGGAGCGCCTTGAAAGGATCAAAGCCCGATGCGGAACGCGCGCCTGCCCCTGATGTTGTTCGCCGCGGGCCGCGGCACGCGCATGGGCGCGCTGACGCAGGACCGTCCGAAACCGCTGGTGGAGGTGGCGGGCCTGCCACTGATCGACCATGCGCTCGGGCTGGCGGAAGCCGCCGGAGCCGCGCCGATCGTGGTCAACACCCATTACCTCGCCCCGATGATCGAGGCCCATCTGGGTGAGCGGGTGTGCTATTCGCCGGAGCCGACGCTTCTGGAGACGGGCGGAGGTCTCCGCGCCGCCCTGCCGCTGCTGGGCAAGGGGCCGCTCTACACGCTGAACAGCGACGCTGTCTGGACCGGGCCGAACCCGCTCGCCACGCTTGCCGCGGCCTGGGAGCCGGAGCGGATGGACGGGCTTCTCCTCCTCGTGCCCCGGAGCCGCGCGGTGGGGCATGGGCCGAAAGGCGATTTCGACCTTGCGGACGGCCTAGTCGCGCGGGGACAGGAGTACATCTACACCGGCGCCCAGATCATCCGCCCCGACGGTCTGGCCGGGATCGCGGCGGAGGTGTTCTCCCTGAACCTGCTCTGGGATGAGATGATCGCCGCGGGCCGCCTTTACGGCGTGGTCCATCCCGGCCGCTGGTGCGACGTGGGCCGGCCCGAAGGCATCGCGCTGGGGGAGGCGATGCTCACCGATGGCTGACCTTTTCCCGCCGAGCGGCGATCCCCGCGTCTATGCCCTGCCCGCGGGCGTCGATTTCCCGCGGCAACTGGTGGAAGGTCTGCGGGCCCGGCTGGCCCCCCTGCCGCCGGAGGCCGTGGCGCGGGTAGAGCTTTTCGTCAACACCCGGCGGATGCAGCGGCGGGTGAAGGCCCTGTTCGCAACGGGCGGGGCGACACTCCTGCCCCGCATCCGGCTCGTCACCGATCTGGAGCGGGATCTGGCGATGGCGGACTTGCCGCCGCCGGTACCGCCGCTCCGGCGCAGGCTGGAACTGGCCCAGCTTGTGCAGCGTCTGCTGGACGTGCAGCCGCATCTCGCGCCCCGCGCCTCGGTCTATGATCTGGCCGACAGCCTTGCCGCGCTGCTTTCCGAGATGCAGGGGGAGGATGTGCCGCTGGAACGGCTGGAGGCGCTGGACCTTGTCGATCACGCCCAGCACTGGGAGCGGAGCCTCGCCTTCATCCGCATCGCCGCGCGGTTCCTGTCCCCCGGCCCCGGCGAGGCCCCGGATGCGGAGGCCCGGCGGCGCATGGTGGTGGAGCGGCTGGAAGGCCAGTGGCTGGAAACGCCCCCGGCCCATCCGATCATCGTTGCAGGCTCCACCGGCTCACGCGGCACGACGGCCCGGCTGATGCGCGCGGTGGCACGTCTGCCGCAGGGCGCGGTGGTGCTGCCGGGCTATGACTTCGACCTGCCGGAGCCGGTCTGGGAATCGCTCGACGACGGGCTGACGGCGCAGGACCATCCGCAGGCGCGGTTCCGCAGCTTCCTGCGGAGCCTCGATCTGCCGATGTCGGCGGTGCAGCACTGGGACGGCACGCCCCCCCCCTGCCCGGAGCGGAACCGGCTCGTCTCGCTCGCGCTGCGCCCCGCGCCGGTGACGGATCAGTGGATGGAGGAAGGTCCGGCCCTTGCCGGCCTTGACCGCGCGGTGGAGGGGATGACGCTGATCGAGGCTCCCTCGCCACGGGCGGAGGCGCTTTCCATCGCGCTCCTCCTGCGGGACGCGGCGGAGCGGAACGAGACCGCCGCCCTCATCACGCCGGACCGTGGTCTCACCCGGCAGGTGACGGCAGCGCTGGACCGCTGGGGCATCCTGCCGGACGACAGCGCGGGGCGTCCGCTTGCCCTCTCGCCGCCCGGCCGCTTCCTGCGGCATGTCGCGGCGCTGTTTTCGCAAAAGCTCACCGCTGATGCGCTGCTGACGCTGCTGAAACATCCGCTGACCCATACGGGCGCGGGGCGCGGGCCGCATCTGCGCTGGACGCGGGAGTTCGAGCTGCGGCTCCGCCGTCACGGCCCGGTGTTTCCCGCGCCGGAGGACATCCGCGCCTTCGCCGCCCGCAAAAGCCGCGGCGGAGAGGTCGAGGAAGGCCGCGCCGGTTGGGGGGACTGGCTGGCCGGGGCCCTGACGCTGGCGGCAGAGCCGGGACATGACCTTCCGCTCGCGGAGCACGTCGCGCGTCACCGACGGCTTGCGGAACTGCTGGCCGCCGGGCCGGTGCCGGGGAGCGGCATCCTCTGGGAAGACACGGCGGGGGACAAGGCGCTCGCCGCCATGGAGGAACTCGCGTTCGAAGCCCCTCACGGCGGCCGGATGAGCGCCGCCGACTACCGCGACATGGTCTCCGCCATCCTCGCGCGGGGGGAGGTTCGCGAAGCCGCGGAGGTCGATTCGCGCATCATGATCTGGGGGACGCTGGAGGCCCGCGTACATGGCGCGGAGCTTGTCATCCTGGGCGGGCTGAACGAGGGGAGCTGGCCGCAGATGCCGCCGCCCGATCCGTGGCTCAACCGGCAGATGCGCCACAGGACGGGGCTCCTGCTCCCCGAACGGCAGATCGGCCTCTCTGCCCACGACTTCGAACAGGCGGTGACGACGCCCCGCGTCGTCTTGAGCCGCGCCATCCGCTCGGACGAGGCGGAGACGGTGCCCGCGCGCTGGATGAACCGGCTGGTAAACCTGATGGGCGGGCTGAAGGACAACGGCGGGCCGGAGGCCCTGGCCGGGATGCGGCGGCGCGGGGCCTACTGGCTCGGGCTGGCGGAGGCGCTGGAGACGCCCGCGCGCCGGGCGCCG
>NZ_DAMDHB010000028.1:0-29036 GCF_032102465.1 Haematobacter sp.
GCCCGCCCGCCGCCGCGCGGCCCATGGAACTGCCGGTGACGGATATCGGGCGGCTGATCCGCGATCCCTATGCGGTCTATGCGCGGCGCATCCTGCGGCTCCGCCCGCTCGACCCGCTCCGGCCCGAACCGGATGCGGCCCTGCGCGGCTCGGTGCTGCACGAGATCCTCGCGCGGTTCTCCACCGTCGATCCCAAGGCGCCCGAGGCGCGGGCGCGGCTGATGGAGATCGCCGACACCGTGCTGGCGGATGAAGTGCCCTGGCCGGTGGCCCGCCGCCTGTGGCGCGCGCGGCTGGACAGGGCGGCGGACTGGTTCCTCGCGCGGGAGGCGCGGCGGGACGGCACGCCCCGGCTGGTGGAAAAGCCGGGGGGGATCACGCTGGAGCCGTCCGGCTTCCGGCTGACCGCCCGGCCCGACCGGATCGACGAGCTTCCCGACGGGCGCATCCACATCTACGACTACAAGACCGGCAGCCCGCCCACGGAGAAGCAGCAGCGCGCCTTCGACAAGCAGCTTCTGCTGGAGGCCGCGATGGCCGAACGCGGGGCATTCGAGGATTTCGGTCTCGCCGATATCGCGGGTGCCACCTATATCGGCCTCGGCGCCACGCCGAAGGAGGAGCCGCTCGACCTCTCCCCCGCCGTGACGGCGGCGGCATGGGAGCAACTGGCCCAGCTCATCGCCCGCTATGCGGCGGAGGAGACGGGCTATACCTCCCGCCGCGCGATGTTCAGCGAAGGCAGCGCCGGGGCCTACGACCACCTCGCCCGCTTCGGCGAATGGGAGATGACGGCCGTGCCGGAGCCGGAAGATGTCGGACGGGATGCGGCGGAAGCCGGTCCCAGCCGGGACGAGCCGCCGACCAGGCGGGCAGGGGATACCGGCAAGGAGCCCGGGGATGCCACCCCCCACGCACCCCGGAACGGGAAGGACGACCGATGAGCCGCGACGCAGCCAGCCAGCGGCAGGTCGATGCCGCCAACCCCCGCGCCTCCACATGGCTTTCGGCCAACGCGGGCTCCGGCAAGACCCGCGTGCTGACGGACAGGGTGGCGCGGCTCCTGCTGAACGGGGTGGAGCCGCAGCGCATCCTCTGCCTGACCTATACCAAGGCCGCGGCGAGCGAGATGCAGAACCGCCTGTTTCACCGTCTGGGCGAATGGGCGATGCTGGGGGATGGGCCGCTTGGCGAGGCGCTGCTGAAGCTCGGCATTCCGGCGGCGGAGATCGGCACGGAGCGGCTGCGGGGCGCGCGCCGCCTTTTCGCCCGCGCGATCGAAACCCCGGGCGGTCTGAAGATCCAGACGATCCACTCCT
The DNA here is from genome assembly GCF_032102465.1 of Haematobacter sp. NCBI lineage: Bacteria > Pseudomonadati > Pseudomonadota > Alphaproteobacteria > Rhodobacterales > Paracoccaceae > Haematobacter > Haematobacter sp. The sequence goes on from NZ_DAMDHB010000028.1 coordinate 1,320, forward strand.
TCTGCGCCTCGCTGCTCCGCCGCTTTCCGCTGGAAGCCGGGGTCACCCCGCAGTTCAGCGAGATCGACGACCGTGCGGCAGAGCTTCTGCGCGAGGAGGTGATCGAGACGCTGGCCGACGATCCCCGCCATGTCGCCGCCGTGGACGGGGTGGCCGCGCTCTGGACCGGGGACAGCCTGAGGGATCTGGTGGCCCAGATCTGCCAGCACCGTGCAGCCTTCGCCGATCCGCTGGACCGCCGGGCGGCCTTCACGCTCTTTGGTCTGCCGGAGGCATTCACCGCCGCAGATGTGCTGGCCGATGTCTGTCTGGGCAATGAGGGCGACCTCTGCCGGGAGCTGATCGCGGCGCTGGAGACTGGCGGCGCAACGGACCTGTCCGCCGCAACGAAGCTCCGCGCCGCGCGGTTCGACCCGATGGGGCTTGGCACGCTCGCGGCGCTGGAGGGCGTGTTCCTGACCGGTGCTGCGGCAAAGGAGCCGTTCACCGCCAAGATCGGCAGCTTCCCCACCAAGGCCACCCGCGCCCGCGTGCCGCGCATGGCGATGCTGGAGGATCTGATGAAGCGGGTGGAGGCGGCGCGGGCCAGGCGCCTCGCCCTCGTCGCGGCGGAGCGCGCCGCGGCGCTCCACCGTTTCGCCGCTGCCTTCCTGCCGGAATACGACCGGCGCAAGGGGGAGCGCGGCTGGCTCGACTTCGACGACCTCATCACCCGCGCCCGCGCCCTGCTGACGGACCGCGCCGCCGCGCAATGGGTGCTGTTCCGGCTGGACGGCGGGATCGACCATATCCTCGTGGACGAGGCGCAGGACACCAGCCCCGGCCAATGGGCGGTGATTGAACGGCTGGCGGAAGAGTTCGCCGCGGGCGAAGGCGCACGGGTGGAGACGCCGCGCACGCTTTTCGTCGTGGGCGACAAGAAACAGTCGATCTACTCCTTCCAGGGGGCCGATCTTGCGGTGTTCGAGGCGATGCGGCAGGAGTTCGGCCAGCGTCTCGCGCGGATCGAGATGCCGCTGGTGGAACTGACGCTCGCCCATTCCTTCCGTTCCTCCGCCGCCGTCCTCGGCGTGGTGGACGCGACTTTCGCGGCGGATGGCGGCAAGGGGCTTGGCGGCGACGTGAGCCACATCGCCTTCAAGAACGACATGCCGGGACGGGTGGACCTGTGGCCGCTGGTGCCCAAGGCGCGCGACCCGGAGGAGGACGTCTGGTACGAACCCGTCGATCTCGTCACCGATCAGCATCACGAGGCGCGGCTTGCCCGGATGATCGCGCGAGAGATCCGGCGGCTGATAGACGCGGGCACGCTGATCCCCGAAGGCAATGGCCGCACCCATCCGATGACGGAGGGGGACGTGCTCATCCTCGTGCGCCGCCGGAACACGCTCTTTCGCGAGATCATCCGCGCCTGCAAGCAGGCCGGCCTTGCGATCGCCGGGGCGGACCGGCTGAAGCTCGCCGCCGAAATGGCCATCCGCGATCTGACGGCGCTGCTCTCCTTCCTCGTCACGCCGGAGGATGACCTGTCGCTGGCCGCCGCGCTCCGCTCGCCGCTGTTCGGCTGGGGGGAGGGCGATCTCTACCGGCTGGCGGAGCCGCGGGGCGGCGCCTTTCTCTGGGAGGCTCTGCGGCGGGAGCGGGAGCGGCACGGGCCGACCCTTGCGATGCTGGACGATCTGCGCGACCAGTCGGACTTCCTGCGGCCCTATGAGCTGGCCGAACGCATCCTGACCCGCCACGGCGGGCGGGGCAGGCTTCTGGCGCGGCTGGGGCCGGAGGCGGAGGACGGGATCAACGCCTTTCTCGCGCAGGCGCTGGCCTACGAGCAGGCGGAGGTGCCGAGCCTTCAGGGCTTCGTCGGCTGGCTCGCCTCCGGCGATGTGGAGGTCAAGCGGCAGGTGGACGCGGCGGGAGGACGCATCCGGGTGATGACGGTGCATGGCTCCAAGGGTCTGGAAGCCCCCGTGGTCATCATGCCCGATACCGCCAAAACGCGCCCGCAGGAGCGGGAGCAGATCTACCTTTCCAACGGCACGCCGCTCTGGCGCACCGCCGCCGCCGAAAGTCCCGACCTCATCGCCAGCGCGCGCGGCGACCTTCTCGCACGGCAGGAGGAGGAACGGGCGCGGCTGCTTTATGTAGCGATGACGCGGGCGCAGTCCTGGCTCATCGTCTGCGGCGCTGGCGAGCCTGCGAAGGACCTGTCCTCCTGGCACGACCGGATCGCCGTGGGAATGGCGCGGGCGGCCGGGGCCAGTCTTGGTGCCAGTCTTGGTGCCAGTCCGGGCGCCAGTCTGGGCGCGGATCACGGCCGGGGGCTGGATGAGGGCCTGAAGCTGGTCCCCTGCCCGTTTCCCCCGGGAGAGGGCAAACGGCTTTCCTGGGGCGACTGGCCCGCCGACCGCCCCGCCGACCGCCCCGGCGAGGGCGTCGCGGCCAGCGGGGAGCCGGTGCCCGCCGCCCTTCCCGGCTGGACGATGCAGCCCGCACCGCCGCCGCGAGAGGAGCCCGGCCCCGTCTCTCCCTCCGCCCTCGGCGGCGCGAAGGCCCTGCCGGGAGAGTCCGGTCTGGATGAGGCGGCGGCCAAGCTCCGCGGCACGCGGCTTCACCTTCTGCTCGAACACCTGCCGCATTACCCGGCGGCGGAGTGGGACCGGCTCTCCCACGATCTGCTGGCGCTGGACGACGACCCGCCGCCGGCAGCGGAGCGGCTGGCCCTGCTCGCGGAGGCCCGGGCGGTCATCGGCAATCCGGCGCTTGGCTTCCTGTTCGCGCCCGACACCTTGGCCGAAGTGCCGGTCACGGCGGAAATCGGCGGGCGGCGGATGCTCGGCACAATCGACCGTCTTGTGATCACACACGATCACGTCCTCGCCATCGACTTCAAGTCGAACGCCGTGGTCCCTTCCTCGGAAGCGGGGGTGCCGGAAGGTATTCTCCGCCAGATGGGAGCCTATGCGGCAGCGCTCCGCCTGATCTGGCCCGGACGGCGTGTGGAGACGGCGGTGCTCTGGACGCGGACGGGGGTGCTCATGCCGCTCTGCCCGGCGCGGGTGGCCGCGGCGCTTGCCGAGGCGATACCCGCGACCCGGGAAGCCGATCCCTGTCCGCCTTGACGCTCCCCCTCGCCATACCTACGTTTCCCCCAACACTCACCCGAGGAGAATCCGATGGCCACGCAACCCGTCACCGATGCCACCTTTGACAGCGAAGTCCGCCAGTCCGACCTGCCGGTCGTGGTGGATTTCTGGGCCGAATGGTGCGGCCCCTGCCGCCAGATCGGCCCGGCGCTGGAAGAACTCGCCGCCGAATACGACGGCAAGGTCAAGATCGTGAAGGTGAATGTGGACGAAAACCCGCAGTCTCCCTCGCAGCTCGGCGTGCGCGGCATCCCGGCGCTGTTCCTGTTCAAGGACGGTGAGGTGGTGTCCAACAAGATCGGCGCCGCACCGAAGGCGGCACTCAAGAACTGGATCGACAGCGCGATCTGATCGCGGCGCGATCCATGGCAGGGGCGCCCGCATCGGGGCGCCCTTTTGCTTGGCATCCCGGAAGGAGAGAAGAATGGCGGAAGAACGGTTCCCCGGCTGGCATGGCACGACAATCGTCGGCATCCGCAAGGGCGACGAGGTGGTGGTCGCGGGTGACGGGCAGGTGAGCCTTGGCCAGACCGTCATCAAGGGCACCGCCCGCAAGGTGCGCCGCCTCTGCCCCGGCGGGGTGCGGGAGATCGTGGCGGGCTTCGCCGGGTCAACCGCCGATGCCTTCACGCTGCTGGAGCGGCTGGAGGCAAAGCTGGAGGCGACACCCGGACAACTCGCGCGCGCCTGTGTCGATCTGGCGAAAGACTGGCGGACGGACAAATACCTGCGGAATCTGGAGGCGATGCTGATCGTCACCGACGGGCGGGATCTGCTGGTGCTGACCGGCGCGGGCGACGTTCTGGAACCGGAGGACGGCGTGGCCGCCATCGGTTCGGGGGGCAACTACGCCAAGGCGGCAGCGCTGGCCCTGATCGACAGCGATCTTCCCGCCGAAGATATCGCCCGCCGCGCCATGAAGATCGCGAGCGACATCTGCGTCTATACCAACGGTAATCTGACCGTGGAGCGGATCACCGCCCCCTGACACCTGCGCGGGGAGGGCCCGATTCCTCCCCGCGTATTCAGGAGTCGCGGTCTGTCAGGCGGCCGGCCGCTTTGCACAGCCCTCACCCCGGCAATGGGTGCTCCTTTTCCCCGACCGTGGAGTTGCACTGACACTGGGCCGAGCGACAAGGGAAGACGCGGAACTGAAAGCTACACCCCGCGTCCCGCGAACCGGCGCGTCCCGCAAAAACGCCGTCAGAGGCGCACCTCCGCCACGTTGTCCTTGTAGTCCTCCTTCGGGTCGGAGCCGAACAGATGCTTGATCCCGGCCCACATGCCGCTGGCGTCCTTCCAGATCTCCGCGCTTTCCGGGTCGAAGCGGAGAAGCGCGAGTTTGGGATCGTCCTTCCCTTCCTCATACCAGGCGGCGATGTGACGGTTCCACAGGCGGTCCACCACCGCGCGATCATTATCGACCGTGAGCGAGCCGTGCAGGCAGGCAAAGATCCCGTGACCCTCCGAGGTGAACGTGGCAATGGCCCGCGACGTCTTGTCGCCCAGACCGCGCACAAGCTCGCTGTCGCGGCTGGTGAAGAACCACACGGGGCCGCCCTCGTCACCCTCGAAAAGCGCTGTCATCGGGCGGGTATGGCTGTCATCCTTGCCCGAAATACCCAGCATGACCGTCATGTCGGATTTCAGCGCTTTCCAGAAGTCGGCCGCGAGTTCCTGGGGGGTAGGCATTGTCATTCCTCCGCTACTGCATAATTGGGAAACGGGCGGAATGCGCGCGTGTTCCCGCAACTGACGAACAGGACCAGACATGACCAACCTTACCCCGCGCGAGATCGTCTCGGAGCTCGACCGTTTCATCATCGGCCAGAAGGAGGCGAAGCGCGCCGTGGCCGTTGCCCTGCGCAACCGCTGGCGGCGAAAGCAGCTTCCGCCCGAGATGCAGGAGGAGGTCTATCCGAAGAACATCCTGATGATCGGGCCGACCGGCGTCGGCAAGACCGAGATCTCCCGCCGTCTGGCAAAGCTCGCGAAAGCGCCGTTCATCAAGGTGGAGGCCACGAAGTTCACCGAGGTCGGCTATGTCGGCCGGGACGTGGAGCAGATCATCCGCGATCTCTGCGACGCGGCCATCGCGGAAACCCGCGACCGGATGCGCGAGGAGGTGAAGGCCCGCGCCCACAAGGCCGCGGAGGAGCGCGTCGTCGAAGCCATCGCGGGCCGGGACGCACGGGAACAGACGCGCGAGATGTTCCGCCAGAAGCTGAAACGCGGCGAGCTTGACGGGCAGGTCATCGAGCTGGAGGTGCAGGATACGTCCAGCCCGTTCGGGGGGATGGAGATCCCCGGCCAGCCCGGACTGGGGGCGGTCAATCTCGGCGATATCTTCGGCAAGGCGCTCGGCGGGCGGCGCGTGAAGCGCAAGCTGAGCGTGGCCGAAAGCTATGAGGTGCTGATCGCGGAGGAGGCGGACAAGCTCATCGACGACGAAACCGTGACGCGCGCCGCGCTCGAATCGGTCCAGCAGAACGGCATCGTCTTCATCGACGAGATCGACAAGGTGGTGGCTCGGGGCGATGCCCGCGGCGCGGAAGTGAGCCGCGAGGGCGTTCAGCGTGACCTGCTGCCGCTGATCGAGGGGACGACCGTTTCCACCAAGTATGGCCCGGTCAAGACGGACCACATCCTCTTCATCGCCTCCGGTGCCTTCCATGTCGCCAAACCCTCCGACCTGCTGCCGGAGCTTCAGGGCCGCCTGCCGATCCGGGTGGAACTGCGGGCGCTGACCGAGGAGGATTTCGTGCGCATCCTGAACGAGACGGACAACGCGCTGACCCGGCAATATGCGGGGCTGATGGGCACGGAATCGGTCACCGTCACCTTCACCGACGATGGCATCGCCGCGGTGGCGCGGATCGCGGCGGATGTGAACCGCTCGGTGGAGAACATCGGCGCGCGGCGGCTTTACACGGTCATGGAGCGGGTGTTCGAGGAGTTGTCCTTCACCTCGCCCGACAGAGCGGGCGAGACCGTAACGGTCGATGCCGATTTCGTGGAGAACAACGTGGGCGCGCTGGCGCGGTCCGCCGATCTCAGCCGCTACGTGCTCTGAGCGGTTTTCTCTCCCGGCGATGAACCGGCCTCATCGGGCCGGCTCATTCCCCCCTCCCATGCGTGGCGCGGACCCTTGCCTTCACGAACATTTGGAATAGCCGCAGTCCAGACAGGTCATGCAGCCCTCCGCCATGTGGAGATCGTGGCCGCCGCAGTTGGGACAGGCGGGGCCGCGCTGTTCCCCCACCGCCACCCGCTCCGCACGGGGATCGGACTTCAGTCCCTGGCCCTCGCCCGCGATGAACCCGATGGAGACGAGGTGCCGCTCGATCACCCCCCCGATCGCAGCAAGGATGGAGGGCACGTAGCGCCCCTCCATCCAGGCCCCGCCGCGCGGGTCGAACACCGCCTTCAGCTCCTCCACCACGAAGGACACGTCCCCCCCGCGCCGGAACACGGCGGAGATCATCCGCGTCAGCGCCACGGTCCAGGCATAGTGTTCCATGTTCTTGGAGTTGATGAAGACCTCGAACGGCCGCCTCTGACCGCCCACGACGATATCGTTGACGGTGATGTAGATCGCATGGTTCGAATCGGGCCATTTCAGCTTGTAGGTCTGGCCTTCCAGCGCCTGCGGCCGGTCCAGCGGGTCGCTGAGATAGACGACCTCCCCTCCGGTGGCGGCACGCGCGGGTCGTTCCCCCGCGGGCGCGGGAGTGGCCGCGGGCTCCGGTTTCGTCTCCGCCACGGTCAGGACCGATCCCGTCACGCTGTTGGGACGGTAGGTGGTGCAGCCCTTGCAGCCGGTTTCATAGGCGGCGAGATAGACATCCTTGAATGCGTCGAAGGAGATATCCTCTGGGCAGTTGATCGTCTTGGAGATGGAACTGTCGACCCATTTCTGTGCCGCCGCCTGCATCCGCACATGGTCGAGCGGGGCGAGGTTCTGGGCATCCACGAACCACTCCGGCAGGGGCGCATCGCCGAACCGCTCCCGCCACAGGCGGACGGCGTAATCCACCACTTCCTCCTCCGTCCGCGATCCGTCCTTCTGGAGCACCTTGCGCGTGTAGGCATAGGCAAAGACCGGCTCGATCCCGGAGGAGACGTTGCCTGCGAAAAGCGAGATCGTCCCCGTCGGCGCGATGGAGGTGAGCAGCGCGTTGCGGATGCCCTTCTCCCGGATCGCGGCCCGCACCTCCTCATCCATGTCGCGCAGGGAACCGGAGGACAGGAACTTCTCCACGTCGAACAGCGGAAAGGCCCCCTTCTCCGCCGCCAGATCGGCGGAGGCGAGATAGGCGGAGCGCGCGATGGCATGGAGCCATTCCTCCGTCCGCAGGGCGGCCTCCTCCGAGCCATAGCGCAGGCCCAGCATCAGCAGCGCATCCGCCAGCCCCGTGACGCCCAGCCCGATCCGCCGCTTCGCCTCCGCCTCCGCCGCCTGTTCCGGCAGGGGGAAGCGCGAAGCATCGACGACATTGTCCATCATGCGGACGGCCACGCGCACCAGATCGTCCAGCGCGTCGAGATCCAGCCGCGCCTCCGCCCCGAAGGGATCGGAGACCAGCCGCGCGAGGTTGACGGAACCCAGCAGACAGGCCCCATAGGGCGGGAGCGGCTGCTCCCCGCAGGGATTGGTGGCGGAGATCGTCTCGCAATAGGCGAGGTTGTTCATCGCGTTGATCCGGTCGATGAAGATCACCCCCGGCTCCGCATAATCATAGGTGGAGCGCATGATGCCGTTCCACAGGTCACGCGCCTGCACCGTGCGATAGACCTTGCCGCCAAAGGTCAGATCCCACGGCCCGTCCGCCTTCACCGCCGCCATGAACGCGTCCGTCACCAGAACGGAGAGGTTGAACATCCGCAGCCGCGCGGGATCGCGCTTGGCTTCGATGAACGCCTCTATGTCGGGATGGTCGCAGCGCATGGTGGCCATCATGGCGCCCCGCCGCGATCCGGCGGACATGATCGTGCGGCACATCGCATCCCACACATCCATGAAGGAAAGCGGGCCGGAGGCATCCGCCGCCACGCCCTTCACCTCCGCCCCCCGCGGGCGGATGGTGGAGAAATCGTAGCCGATGCCGCCCCCCTGCTGCATGGTCAGCGCGGCTTCCTTCAACATGTCGAAGATCCCCGCCATGCTGTCCGGGATCGTTCCCATGACGAAGCAGTTGAAGAGCGTGACGCTGCGGCCGGTGCCAGCCCCCGCAATGATTCGGCCTGCAGGCAGGAAGCGGAAATCCTCCAGCGCGGCGTAGAAGCGGTTTTCCCATGCGCCGGGGTCTGCTTCCGTCTCCGCCAGTGCGCGGGCGATGCGGCGCCAGGTATCCTCCACCGTGCCGTCCACGGGGGTGCCGTCCGCCTGCCGGAGCCGGTACTTCATGTCCCAGATCTGTTCGGCAATGGCAGTTTCAAAGCGGGACATGGCAGAACCCTGTATGTTGTGTGCGAATTGGCGGATGACACAAGATAGGCATTGATCTGTCAGGGTCAACCTTGCCCTCCGGCCGATCCGCGCCTATGTGATCCGGTATCCCCCGGAGGCGATGATGACCGATTCCCTGCATATCGTGAAGCTTTGCGTCGGCGCTGAGGCGGTCGATGACCTGATCCGCTGGCAGAAGGAGCGGTATCCCGCCGGCAATCCGGTGCATGTCACGCGCATGTGGCCGAAGCGGGAGACGGACATCCTCTCGGGCGGTTCGCTCTACTGGGTGTTCAAGGGGCTGATCCTCGCCCGTCAGCGTCTGCTGGCGTTCGAGGAACGCGATCACGGCGACGGCATCCGGCGCTGCGGCTTCGTGCTGGACCGGGAGGTAGTGCAGACCCATCCGATGCCCCGGCGCCCGTTTCAGGGCTGGCGCTACCTTGCCGCCGCCGATGCGCCGCGGGATCTGCCCAAGGGGCGGGAGAACGAGGATCTTCCCCCCGCCCTCGCCGCCATGCTGGATGAGATCGGCCTTCGCTAGCAGACCGCTCTTGGCAGGCTGTTGAAAAAGCCTTTCCGAGCTGCGTCGAAGCGGAAGTCATTCGCGATCTGACGAAACCCGGCCGGAAATCCATACGTTTCGGATCATCCCAGAGCCGATTTCCCGTCTCCAGAGCATGGACACGACACTTCAGGCTTCTTCAGCAGCCTGCCAAGCCCGAGCCGGAGCGGGAATCGCTCGCGATCTGACGAAACCCGGCCGGAAATCCGTACGTTTCGGATCATTCCAGAGCCGATTTCCCGTCTCCAGAGCATGGACACGACACTTCAGGCTTCTTCAGCAGCCTGCCAAGCCCGAGCCGGAGCGGGAATCGCTCGAGATCTGATGAAACCCGGCCGGAAATCCACATGGTTCGGGCCGGCTTTCAGAACATGGACGGGACACAGCCTGCTAGACGCCGATCCGGGCGGAAAGCTGGGTCAGCGCGCTGCGCTCCCCCTCGGTCAGCGGCGCGCTGCGCGACAGGAACAGCGTGGCTTCCGACCGGTGGATGAGACCGTCCGACAGGATCTTCAGGTGGTTGGCGCGCAACGTCTCCCCGGTGGAGGTGATGTCGGCGATCGCCTCCGCCGTCAGGTTCTTCACCGTCCCCTCCGTCGCGCCTTGACTGTCCACAAGCTGATAATCGGCCACGCCGTTGTCGCGCAGGAACTCCCGCACCAGCCGGTGATATTTGGTGGCGATACGCAGCCGGTGCCCGTGGCGCGCCCGGAAATCCGAGGCTACGGCGTCCAGATCGTCCAGACAGTCCACATCGACCCAGAGCGCCGGAACCGCGATCACCAGATCGGCGAAGCCGAAGCCCAGCGGGGCCAGCGCCTCTGCCCGTTGCTGCCAGTCGACGATCTTCTCCCGCACCAGATCGGATCCGGTCACGCCGAGATGGATGCGGCCCGCCTGAAGCTCCCTTGGGATCTCTCCGGCGGAGAGCAGGACCAGTTCCACACCCTCCACGCCGCCGACATGGCCGGAATATTCCCTGTCGGACCCCGTGCGCATCAGCCGCACGCCGCGCGCGCCGAACCATTCGAAGGTCTTTTCCATCAGGCGGCCCTTGGAGGGCACGCCGAGCTTCACCGCCATTCGCCCGCCTCCTTCAGCTCCGCCAGCACGCCCGGCCGGATGATGCCGCCGACCGCGGGGATCGACTGCCCCAGCCCCAGCCGGGAGGTCATCGCGTCATAGCGCCCGCCGGTCGCCACCGGCGGAAGATCCGGGCGGCGTTCGGCGTAGAAGCCAAAGACGAAGCCGTCGTAATATTCCAGCGTGGTGCGCCCGAAGCTCGCCTCGAAATCCAGCCGGTCCACATCGATCCCGTGCGCGACCAGAGCATCCAGCCTGAGAGACATCCGTTCCACCGCCGGAAACAGCCCCGGCATGTCCACGGAGAGATCCTCCAGACGGCTGAGCGCGGCGGGCGCGGTATCGCGCAGCCCGATCAGCTCATCCAGTATCTCCGCCTGGAGGGCGGGGATCGGTGGCGTATCGGCCTCCTCCACCAGATGGCGCACCCGGGCGGCGACTTCCTCATCGCTGCGCAGACCGACGGCGGTGCCCGCTTCCCAAAGGAGCCGCTCGACCGGCGTCGCGGCAAGCCCCCGCAGCATCCGCTTGCGCGCATCCGTGGGTTTGGTGCGGCCGGAATACTGGTCCAGCAGGGCGCGGAACCGCCGGGGCCGCCAGATGTGGTGATGAAGCCGCGCCTTGCGCGCCTCCGACGTCTCCAGCGCGTTCACCGCGGCCAGCAGCAGGCCCATGTCGCCCGTTGCGGCCCGAAGGCCGAGCGGGGCCAGTATCTCCGCGAACAGCGCAAAGACCTCGGCATCCGCCGCAGGAATATCGTCGCGGGCAAAAAGCTCGTAACCCACCTGGAAATACTCGCTGGCCCGCGCGCCGCGATGTTCCTGACGGCGGAAGACCTCGCCGAAATAGGTGTAGCGGGCGGGCTCCGCGCCCTGCGCCATGTGCATCTGCACGACGGGCACGGTGAAGTCCGGGCGCAGCATCTGCTCCCCCCGGAGCGGATCGGACGTCACATAGGCGCGGGCGCGGATATCCTCGCCATACAGGTCCAGCAGCGTTTCGGCAGGCTGGAGGATATCCGTCTCCACCGGCAGGGCGCCTGCCAGCAGGAACCGCGAAAAGATCGCCTCGCCCTCGGCCCGTGCGGCTGCTTTCGCCGGCATCAATACCGCCCGAGGATGCTGCGCACCCCCTGCACCAGTTCGCTCCGCGGCAGTTCGATCTGCGCAGGCTGGGATTTCCATTCCTCAAGGCTCGCCTCGGCGGCGATCCTGGCGCCCAGATACAGGTCCTTGAGCTGCACGACGCCCCGCGCGCGCTCATCCGATCCCTGGATCACCGCGACAGGAGAATTACGTTTGTCGGCATATTTGAGCTGGTTGCCGAAGTTCTTCGGGTTGCCCAGATAGACCTCCGCCCGGATCCCGGCATTCCGCAGTTCCGCCACCATCGACTGGCAATCCGCCAGCCGCTCGCGGTCCATCACGGTGACGATAACCGGGCCGGCAGCTTCGCCGCCGATCCGCCCCTTGGCCCGCAGCGCGGCCAGCAGACGGTCCACGCCGATGGAAACGCCGGTCGCGGGCACTGTCTGGCCGGTGAAGCGCTTCACCAGATCGTCATAGCGCCCGCCGCCCGCAACGGAACCGAACTGCCGCGGACGGCCCTTTTCATCGAGGATCTCGAAGGTCAGCTCCGCCTCGAACACCGGGCCGGTGTAATAGCCAAGGCCGCGGACCACCGCCGGGTCGATCATCACCCGATCCGCCCCGTAGCCTTGCGCATCCAGAAGCTCCGCGATCTGTTCAAGCTCGCCCACGCCCTCCAGCCCGATGGCCGATGCGCCGACGAGTTCCCGCAGCCGGGCCACGGTCGCCGCACCGCTGTCGCGCCGCGCGGCCATGAAGCCCATGACCACATCGGCCTGCTCCGGGCCAAGCCCCGCGCCCTTGGTGAAATCACCGGATTCGTCCCGCCGCCCCTCGCCCAGCAGGGCGCGGACACCCGCCTCCCCCAGCCGGTCGATCTTGTCGATGGCGCGCAGCACGATACCGCGCTCGGAGGCGAAGCGATCAGGGTCGGCGGGGTCGAGCACGCCTGCGACCTCCATCACCCCGTTCAGCACCTTCCGGTCGTTCACGCGCACGACATAATCGCCCCGCGGAATCCCCAAGGTTTCCAGCGTGTCGGAGAGCATCGCGCAGATCTCGGCATCCGCGGCCACGCTGGCGGAACCCACCGTATCGGCATCGCACTGATAGAACTGGCGGAAGCGTCCCGGTCCGGGCTTTTCGTTCCGCCAGACAGGCCCCATGGCATAGCGACGGTAGGGGGAGGGCAGGTCGTTACGGAACTGCGCGGCCACGCGGGCCAGCGGCGCCGTCATGTCATAGCGAAGCGCGAGCCAGTCGCCCTCGTCCTGCCAGGCGAAGACGCCATCATTCGGGCGGTCCACATCGGGAAGGAACTTGCCGAGCGCCTCCACCGTCTCCACCGCCGGGGTTTCCAGCGGATCGAAGCCGAAGAGATGATACACCTCGGCAATCCGGTCGAGCATGGTCTTGCGTTCGGTGACCTCTGCCCCGAAATAGTCCCGGAAGCCGCGGGGGTTCTCCGCCTTGGGTCGGCGGGTTCCCTTGGCCTGGCTGCCCTTGTCCTTCGCCATCGGTGTGCCTCGTGGTTGACGGGCGTCGTCTAGCGGATGGACCCGTTCGGGGCAAGGCAATGCGGCTTTTTGGCCCGAAAGGAGGAGATTATGGATGACCGCCTTACGCGAGCGGAGGAACAGATCGCCCACCTCACCCGGATCGTGGAGGACCTGTCGGACGTGACGAGCGCGCAGGCCCGTGACCTTGCACGCCTGACGCGGCTCGTCTCCCTGCTGATGGAGCGGGAGGCGGAGCGCGAGATGCAGGCCGGGGGCACGATCCCGCTCGCCGACCAGAAACCGCCGCATTACTGAAAGGGCCGGGCCACCGCCCGCCCTTTTCGGGCAAGGGGCCGCAGAAAAAGGGGCCGCAGAGATCCGCCGCATGAGCCACGGCCGCTGCGGCCCTGTCCGACAGCCCGCTCCGGCCCACGCCAAGCGCAGGCCCGGAGGGCGGAGGACCGGCCAACCCTCCGGCAGTCCCCTCCTCACGCCACCTTCAGGACGATCTTGCCGATATGGGCGGAGCTTTCCATCCGCTCATGCGCCCGGGACGCCTGCTCAAGCGGAAAGACCGAATCCATCACCGGGGCCACACGCCCTGCCGACAGCAATGGCCAGACCGACGCCTCAAGCCCCTGCGCGATTCGCGCCTTGTCGAGATCGGAGAGCGGCCGGAGCGTCGATCCGGTGACGGATAGCCGCCGCCGCATCGGCAGGCCGAAATTCACCTCCGCCGTCGGACCGGAGAGGAAGGCGATCTGCACCAGCCTGCCATCCTCCGCCAATGCGCGCAGATTGCGCGGGATGTAATCGCCCCCCACCATGTCAAGGATCAGGTCCGCCCCGCCTTCCCCCTTCAACACGGCGACGAAATCCTCCTCCCGGTAGTTGATCGCCCTCTCCGCGCCCAGAGCCCGGCAGGCGTCGCACTTTTCCCCGCTCCCCGCCGTGGCAAAGACCCGGGCGCCAAAGGCATGGGCAAGCTGGATGGCCGTCGTGCCGATGCCGGAGGATCCACCGTGGACGAGGAACCGCTCCCCCGCCTTCAGCTTTCCGCGGCCAAAGACATTGGTCCAGACGGTGAAGAATGTCTCGCAAAGTGCCGCCGCAGCGGCGGGCTCAAGCCCCTCCGGCACCGGCAGCGCCTGCCCCCAATGGGTCACGACATAATCCGCGTAGCCGCCGCCGGGCGTCAGGGCGACAACCGCATCCCCCGCCTTCCAGCGCTGCGCTCCCGGCCCAACGGCAACGACATGACCCGAGACCTCCAACCCCGGCAGGTCGGAGGCCGTGGGGGGCGGTGCATAGTTCCCGGCACGTTGCAGGGCATCGGGACGGTTCACGCCCGCATAGTCCACCCGGATCAGGATCTGTCCGTAGCCCGGTTGCGGAATCGGGCGCTCCACCAGGCGCAGCACTTCAGGCCCGCCGGGCCGCGATATCTCGACGGCACGCATGGACCGGCTCATTCCGCCGTCCTCCCGAGCGGGCCGGGGGCCGTCCTTGATCGCCGTCCGGGCAACCCGTCCCTCCGGCACCGGTCGGGCGAGGGCACCTGCCGGGCCAGCCAGTCGGGGCCGGTCATCAGCAGATTGAATCCGGGCGTCTTGCGCAGGAAGGACTTGGTCTTTTCGATCCGCATGACCCCGTCGATCCGGCGCTCCAGAAACGCCGCGGTTGCGCTGCTGTCTGGCGTTTCGTCCCCAAGCCAGTAGAGCACCGTCACGCCAAAGACCCCGGAAAGGCTTGCGCGTTTCGTGTACCAGTTCAGGTCGTCCGCCGTGTCGCCAAGCGCGGTCCAGATGGCATCCGCCGTCTGCCAGACCAGCCGGGATCCCTCCGCCGCGTGCTGGGGCAGCGAAAAGAGCGTCATGCCGCGGCGCACCGCCTCCCGGTCCCCGGCGAGTTCAAGGCGCAGCATGACGGCCTTTGCAACCCGCTCGCGGAAGCGCAGGGCGGAAAGGTCGCTTGTCGCCAGCGCCTCTGCCATGCGCCTGTCGCCGCGGACGTGGAAAGCGTGCGCAAGATCGATTGCGCCCCGCGGCGCGGCCATATGCCCCAGAGTGGGATCGAGCCCCGAATCATCCACAGCCGCCCTGTAGGTGACGGCAGTCCAGCCATCGAAGACGACATGCGGCAGCGCCGCGTCCAGAAGGCGATCGCGAACCTCCTCCATAGAATGAGCTGAGCCGGAAGAAGTTTCGGTCATGGCAATTCCCCTTTTCCTTGCGAGGCGCGGTGGACAACCCCTTTACCCTCTGATATGGAGCGGCGTCCTGCACCTGACAGAAACCCTAGACCAGAAAGGTGGTGACAACCACATGCAGGTAAGCGTTCGCGATAACAACGTCGAACAGGCCATGCGCGCTCTGAAGAAGAAACTTCAGCGTGAGGGCGTGTTCCGTGAGATGAAGCTCAAGCAGCACTTCGAAAAGCCTTCCGTCAAGAAGGCGCGTGAGCAAGCCGAGGCCGTTCGCCGGTCGCGTAAACTGGCTCGCAAGAAGGCGCAGCGCGAGGGTCTCCTCTGAGCCTCTGACGCGACGGGTAACCTCATGGTTGCCGAACCCCCGCTGCTTTTGCGCGGGGGTTTTCTTTTGTGCAGAGGCCGGCAACGCCATCGGCGAAGGCGGGGGGGCCTGTCTGGCAGGAGCACTCTCGGGGGAGGGCGGCACTTTGGCAGACTGCTGAAAAAGGCCTTCGGGTCTGCGAGAGCGGAAATCGTTCGCATCTGGGGAACTCCAGCCAGAGACCCACGCGTTTCTGGTAGTTCCCGGGCTGATTTCCCGATTTCCCGAGCCCCGATTTCCAGAGCATGGACATAACACGTCAGACCTCTTTCCGCAGCATGTTAGCCCCGAACGCGTCGGCGCCCGCTGGCCAGAGACCGCCGGAAAAGGCCCGCCCGCCTACCGTGGTGATGCTCCCCTTGGGCGGGAGGCAGACGGGCAATCAAGGCAACGACCCTCGGGCCTTGCAGCGCGATCACCGGCTGTCTGCTTCCGGTATCAGGGCGCGTGAGCTGATCCGCTTGGATATCACCCCTGTAGCCGCAGCGCTTGCACGGAAAGGGCTATACGGGAATCGCCGTGGTGCGGAAGACGGTGCGCAGCGCGAAGGAGGAATGCATCTGCGACACCCCCGGCAGCTTCGCCAGATATTGCCTGTGAATCCGGGCGAAATCCTCCGTATCGGAGGCCACGACTTTCAGCAGATAATCCGCGGACCCCGCCATCAGGTGACATTCCAGAATGTCGGGGACGCGCGCCACCTCGCGCTCAAAGGCTTCCAGCACCTCATCCGCCTGACCGGAAAGCGTGATCTCGACGAAGACCGTCGTGGGCACCCCCATGCGGCGTTCGTCCAGCAACGCGACATAGTCCCGGATATACCCTTCCTGCTCCAGCCGCTGGACGCGACGGTGACAGGCGGAAGCGGAGAGGTTCACACGCTCCGACAGGTCGGAGTTTGAAATCCTCCCCTCCTTCTGCAGGACGATGAGGATTCGACGGTCCGTCGCATCAAGTTCCATTCAGCGCAAACTTCTTCGAAAAGGGGCGGAAAATCCGGTAGAGCCTACCAATATTTCCGCCCCTGACGAAGGGGTTATTGCATCAGACGGCAGGGCGATTTTTCAGCTCGTCACGGATTTCGGTGAGAAGCTTGATCTCCGGCGGATCCTCGGCCTTCTCCTCCTTGCCTTCCATATGCGCGAATCTGCGTGCCGTGTTCACACCCTTCACGATCAGGAACACGACCCAGGCGATGATGAGGAAGTTGATCACCGCCATGATGAACTTGCCGTAAGCGAATTGCGCGGCATTCGGCCCCTCGCCCAGGACGATCGACAGGCCGGAGAAATCGAGGCCACCGGTGAACAGCGAGATGATGGGGTTGATGAGATCCGCAACCACGGAATTGACGATTGACGTGAACGCGGCACCGATGATGATACCGACAGCGAGGTCGAGCACGTTGCCGCGCGCGATGAAGTCCCGGAATTCCTTCAGCATTCTCTGCTCCAATCGAATGGTCGGCGGCAAAGGAGACCGCCGGTGCCTGCGAAAGAAGTTGAACCCCTCGTGTTGTTTGTCAACACTCGCTTCGAGAGCCACATATCTCTCTCGGGATCCGTTGCGGGGATGACAGATGACCGGATATGCCAAGACAGCGCTGCTGATGGCCGCCATGACGGCGGTTTTCATGGGCGTCGGATATCTGCTGGGCGGACAGGGCGGCATGATCTTCGCGCTGATCTTTGCAGCGCTGATGAATGTCTTTACCTGGTGGAACTCTGACAAGATGGTGCTGAAGACCTATTCAGCCCAGCCCGTTGACCCGAGAACCGCGCCCGAATTCTATCGCATGGTGGAAGGGCTGGTGGCGCGCGCGGGGCTGCCGATGCCAAAGCTCTACATTCTGCCCAACGACCAGCCGAATGCCTTTGCCACGGGCCGCAACCCGGATAACGCCGCCGTCGCGGTGACCACCGGCCTCATGCGCGCCCTGACGATGGAGGAGGTGGCGGGCGTCGTTGCGCATGAGCTGGCCCATGTGAAGCACCGCGACACGCTCATCATGACCGTGACCGCAACCTTTGCCGGGGCGATTTCCATGCTGGGCAATTTCGCGCTGTTCATGCCGCGTGACCGCAACAGCCCGATGGGGCCGCTGGGTGGCCTGATCGCCATGATCGTGGCGCCGATGGCGGCGGCTATCGTCCAGATGGCGATCAGCCGGACGCGGGAATACGAGGCGGATCGGACAGGGGCGGAAATCTGTGGCCAGCCGCTCTGGCTTGCCTCGGCGCTTCAGAAGATCGAGGGCTATGCCAGCCGGATCGACAACGTCCCGGCGGAGCGCAATCCGGCCACGGCGCCGATGTTCATCATCAATCCCCTGCATGCCTTTCAGCGTGACAGGCTGTTTTCCACCCACCCCTCGACTGCTAACCGGGTTGCGGCCCTGAGGGAGATGGCCGCGCGCATGGGAAATACCGCCGCGCCGAGGGCAGCACCCCTGCAGGACAGATCTGCCCCCGATGCTGGATTGAGCACCAGCCGCATCCCGCCCTCCGGCACGAAACGGCCCCCCGGAGGAGGCTGGCCGACCTGACCCGTTCAAGGGCTCGCGTCATACCAAAGCGGCTGCCCAGACTGCTGCGGGTGCAAAATAACGGCTTCGCGGTTGCCGAAACGGCAGCGACGCTCTAGTTTCCCTCCATGCAGATCAGTCAGACGCCGCCCCCGGTCGCAGACCGGGATTCCCTCGCTGACCCGGTTGCCGCTGCGGAAGCCACGCTCAGGTCGCTTCCCGCCGTTTCCGAACGCTGGGCCATGTTTCTGGACATTGACGGGACGCTGGTCGATCTCGCCGACAGCCCGGACGGTATCGTCGTGGAGGAAGGGCTGCCCGCCCGGCTCACCCGTCTTTCCGCCCTGCTGGGCGGGGCGCTTGCGCTGGTCACGGGGCGGTCGCTGGCGCGGGCGGAGGCCATGTTCGCGCCGGCCTGTCTGCCGATCGCCGGCCTGCACGGAGCGGAATTGCGGGGCGCGGATCAGCCGCCCCCCCCGCGCGATTACCTCATCGCCAAGGCCGGGGCCGCACACTTTGCCAAGCGGACACCAGGCGTGCTGTTCGAGGACAAGGGCCTCGCCTTTGCGCTCCACTACCGGGGGCTGCCGCAAGCGGAGGCCGAAGTCCGCCGCGAGATGGAGACAGCGCTGGCCACCGCGGGCAGCGCCTTTCAGCTCCAGTCCGGCAAGATGGTTGCCGAGTTGCGGCCCGCCTCCGGCGACAAGGGCACCGCCATCGCCGCTTTCCTTGCGCAAGCTCCGTTCCGGGGCCGGTTGCCGCTCGCCATCGGCGACGACCTGACGGATGAGGCGATGTTCCGCTTCGTCGCGGACCGGGGCGGACGCGGTATCCGTATCGGGCCGACGCTGGAGGACAGCGCGGCGACGGAGCGGCTCCCCTCGCCCAACGCGCTGCGCGCCCTGCTCGCGGAGATCGTCCGATGAGCAGGCTCGTCGTCGTTTCAAACCGCGTGCCGCTCCCCGACAAGCACGGGAATCCGCCGCCCGGGGGGCTCGCGGTGGCCGTTCACGCGGCGCTCCGGGATCAGGGCGGCATCTGGATGGGATGGTCGGGAAGGGCGGTCGCCGATACGGAGGATGTCCGCGTGACCACCCGCGAACAGGGGCGCATCGCCTATTCGCTGATGGATCTGACGGAAACCGACGTGGAGGAATACTACAACGGTTTTGCCAACCGCGTCCTCTGGCCGATCTTTCATGGGCGGGTCGATCTGGCAGAATACGCACGTCGGGAGATGGCGGGATACTTCCGGGTGAACCGGCTTTTTGCCGATCAACTCGTGCCCATGCTCCGCCCCGACGATACGATCTGGGTGCATGACTATCACCTCATCCCGCTGGCGGAGGAGTTGCGGCAGCGCGGGGTCAGGAACCGAATCGGCTTCTTCCTCCACATCCCGTGGCCGCCTGCAGATATCCTTTTCGCCATGCCGGTCTATGAGGCGGTGCTGTCGGGTCTTTCCGCCTATGATCTGGTCGGTTTCCAGACCGACTACGACATGGACAATTTCATCGGCTGCCTCCGGCGCGAGGGTAGCGGCAGCCCGCTCGGCGACGGGGAAGTGGTGGCCTATGGGCGGCAGTTTCGCGTGGGCGCCTTCCCCATCGGCATGGAGACGGAGGAGTTCGCCAACCTCTCGCGTGCCTCGGTGGGCAAGCCGGGGGTGCGCGACCTGCTCCGCAGTCTGCACGGGCGGCGTCTCATCATCGGGGTGGACCGGCTGGATTATTCCAAGGGCATCCCCAACCGCATCGACGCCTATGAGCGCTTTCTGAAGCGTCACCCGGATTTCAGGGGGGAAGTGACCTTCCTTCAGGTCACGCCCAAGTCCCGCTCCGACGTGCCGGAATACCGCGCCATGCAGGAGGCGGTCGCGGCGCAGGCGGGGCGCGTGAATGGCGATAACGGCGCGGTGGATTGGACGCCGATCCGCTACATAAACCAGTCGCTGAAACGCCCGGTGCTGGCAGGTCTCTACCGGGTGGCGCAGGTGGGATTCGTGACGCCGCTGAAGGACGGGATGAATCTCGTCGCCAAGGAATACGTGGCAGCTCAGGATCCTGCCGATCCCGGTGTCCTGGTTCTGTCCCGCTTCGCCGGCGCCGCGCGGGAGATGGTGGAGGCGTTGCTCATCAACCCCTATGACATAGACGCGACAGCCAATGCTCTGGCGCGCGCGCTCTCAATGCCGTTGGAGGAGCGCAAGGAGCGCTGGAGTGCCATGATGGACAGGCTCCGCGCCTATGACGTGCATCACTGGTGCCGCGACTATCTCGGTACACTCGCAAAGGTGGAGCGGCCTTCCGGGCCCGCCTTGCCGCAGGCTGCCCCGGAAACCGCAAACCTCCCTGACGAGATCAGGCCAGCGCGCCCGCGTTGGCATGAAGATGCGCCACGAGATCCGCCGGAAGCTTCAGGCGCGCGGCCAGCATGGCAAGATAGCCCTTCTCCGCCGCTCCCTCTGGATCGACCGCAAGCAGGGAGGCCGCATAGATCTCCGCCGCCTCCGCCTGATTGGAGGCGAGGGCCGCGATCCGCCCCACATCGAGCGGTGCTGCCAACTCTTCGGTCAGCACCTGCGCGGCGCTGTCGTCATAGCCCCGCTCTTTCAGGGCCGCGGTGATCCGCGCCCGCTCCACGGCCGTGACCTCCCCGTCCGCCTTGGCGGCGGCGACCATGGCGCGCGCCAGCTTCTCGGCCAGTTCCTCGGGATCATCGGGCATGAAATCGGTGCCCTCCGGGGAAGGCAATGCCTCCGGCGCTGCTGCCGCTTGCGGCTGGGCAGCGGAGGTATCGGAACTGAACGGTGCCCTGCCTGCCTGCCAGTCGTTGTAGGCCTTGTAGGCGAGCGTGCCGATCGCGGCGGCGACCGCCCCTTTCGCCAGCCCCTTGCCGCCGAGAAGCGCCCCGGCAAGACCACCTGCGGCCGCCCCCTTGGCAAAGGATCCCTGATCGCCGACGAGGCCGCCCAGCATATCGGAAAGGCCGCCGGAGCGGCTGGACGAGGCCGTCGCTCCCCCACCGGTCAGGCTGGAGAGAAGATCCCCCAGACCTCCGCTGCTCCCGCCAGTCGCACCGCTCGCCGCACTGCCAGCGGTATTCTGACCACCAGTCTGGGTGCGACTCGTGCCCGCATCACCGGTGATCTGGCCCAAAAGACTGTCGAACATGGATTTCATCGAGGTCGGCTGCATCTGCGCCTCCAGTCAGAGAGTGTCGGCAGAAAGGTGGCACAATCTTTTCAAAGCGCAAGGTTTGGCGATGAACCTCGCCCAGATGAGGCAAAAATCTTCCACTGGATTAATTCCCGACAAATCTTGTTTGACATTTCCGACTGTTTCGCTCAGTTTCATCATCAGTCCTAGCCGCCCGAACAGGTCAGCCCGGAACAGACCCTCCGTCGGAGTACGGAAAATGAAACCTGAGATCCTGTTCTGGCCGGATCACCGGCAAATTCGGGAAGGCGCGCCTTCCACTCCGCTGGGGGAGCTGTACCGGCTCCTGCTTCTTGCCTTTGGGGGCGGACGCCCGCTTGACCAGGTTCTCGACAGATTTGAGAGGATGCCATGAACGCCACCGTCTCCCGCACGCTGACGCTGCAGGACTCCATCCCCGTCCACGATGCACACCTGCTGACCGCCGGGGGCGTGCAGGCGCGCATCGTCCTTGATGGACAGGTCTATTCCCTCAGGATCACCAAGGCGGGGAAGCTTATCCTCACCAAGTGATCGGAAACCCGGCATCCCCCTCCCGGAACATGCCGGAGAGGCGCAACACACGCTCCCGTTTCTGTAGCGCCTTCAGAAGCCCTGCGACCCGTCTCCTCGGGGATCGCAGGGCTTCTCTCGTTCCGCAAGCTTGACAAGGGGCCGGGGCTTGCCTCTAACCGCTGACTTCGGGCGCGCGTCGCACCCGATGGAGGCTCCAATGACGAAGCTGCCCTCTCCCTGCCTCAGCGTCTGCAAATTCCGCCGCGCGGGGCATTGCATCGCATGCTCGATGACCAAGGATCAGAAGTCTCTCTTCAAGAAGCTGAAGAAAGAAAAACACCAGCAAGGTTTTCTGACCATGCTGGTGCATCAGCAGCGAGACCTTGGCAAGTTTCCCGCCTGGGGCCGCGCCTATGCCCGGAAATGCGCGAAGAAGGGCATCGAAATGCCCACCCTTCCCGGTCTCTAGGTCATTCGAGGTGGGATTGCAGGATCCACGCGAATTTCTCGTGGACGCGACCCCGCTCGATGGCCAGATCCTGCGTCAGCAGGTCGCCGTGGCTTTCGGAGATCGAAGCGACACCGGCAAGCGTTTCCGTCACGGTCCGCTCCGCTTTCAGCAGGGCGCGGATCATGTCCTCGGCACTGGCATGGCCGTCGTGCTCATCGACCTTGGAGCGCTTAACCATATCGGCCAGACGGCCTTCGGCATGGGCACCGATGGCGCGGACGCGTTCGGCCAGATCGTCCTGACCCTCGAAGTGATCTTCATAAATCTTCTGGAACAGCTCGTGCAACGGTCCGAAGGACATGCCCTTGACGTTCCAGTGGAAATTCTGTGCGAGCATCGTGGTGACGACGGTCTCCGCGACGGCCTGGTTCAGCGCGTCCGCGATGGCGGCCTGCGCACTTTCGCTCAGGTTGGCAGCCGTTTGCGACATGTTCTCATTCCTTTCGAGTTGCGAATCATTAGCTGGCGTCCGCTTGCCATGATCCCCAATTTAGAATGATTTTAAATTGTGTCCAGTCCCTCGGCGAGACCTTTCGCAAGATAGGCAATCTGACGACGGTAAGGCTTGCGCACCTGCGAAGCGATGAGAAAGGTCGTGCTGTCGCCATCACCCTGCCGGACGGCCTCCACCAACCGAAGGAGCCAGCTTTCATCGAAGGAGCGTTCTCGCGCGCCGGGAAACAGGAAATTCAACGGTTTGCCGGTCGCCTGCGGCAGGGCGCGCAGCAGGGCCTCAGCAAAAGCCTGCGCCGCTTCCACCCGGTCCATGGCGAGGAGGGCGCAGGCCGAGAATACGTCGATCCGGCGCGCCGCGCGACACCGCAGGGAAAGAAGCCTCAGCCGGTTCAGCGTTGCGGTCAACTGAACATCCCGCTCCTCGTTCTGAGGAGTGGCAACGGCAGGTGCGGGAAGAAGAGCTGCGACGGCCATAAGACTCGCGTTCCGTTCCAAGATGGTTGACTGATACAGTCAACATAACCGCGAGTAAAGCAAAACACGGCGCTTTTGCCTGACAAAACCGTGCGATGACGCTAGCTTCGCGGCTTAGCCAGTGGCTGACCTACAGAATGGACCTGACGACTGGAACGTGCGACTTGTCCGTATGACTGTTCCGTACGACTGGCTTAGGCTACCGGCCGCGCGATTGGCCGGTGAAGGAGGGAATCACTCATGACACGCCTTGCAACCGTCGTATATCACGCCGGACAGTCGCCGGACGACGCCATTCTCTCCGCCGTGCGCGGCCTTCCAGGGGTGCGCGGCTATGTGCAGGCAAGGCGCGGGGACGGCGGGTTGGCGCTGCTGGATGTGGCGGACGGCGTGCTGGTGCCTCTGGGCGGCCCTGCTGGCGGCGGATGCAGGCTAGACCCCGCGGCGCTCGATCAGGCAGCGGCCGGGCTGGAAGCGCGGCTGACCCCTCCGCCGTCTCTCCTGGTGCTCAATCGTTTCGGTGACAGCGAGGCCGCCGGATTCGGTTTCCGCCCGCTGCTGGAAACCGCGGTAGAGGCCGGAATACCGGTTCTGCTCGCCGTGGCAAATACCCGGCTGGCACTCTGGCAGGCTTATGCGGGGGAGATGGGCGA
Source organism: Haematobacter sp. (assembly GCF_032102465.1). Taxonomy (NCBI): domain Bacteria; kingdom Pseudomonadati; phylum Pseudomonadota; class Alphaproteobacteria; order Rhodobacterales; family Paracoccaceae; genus Haematobacter; species Haematobacter sp. The sequence goes on from NZ_DAMDHB010000028.1 coordinate 25,048, forward strand.
AACGCTTCCCTGCTCCAAAGAAGCGGTTTCCGCCTGGGCCGCGCCGCTTGCAAGAAGGAGCTGACCGGCTATTCGATCAGCAGGCGATCGGCATCAGGTTGATGCGATCGCGGCCCATTTCCTCGATGCGTTCGCGATAGGCGTTGAGATAGAGACGCCAGACATTCGCAGCCTCCTCCGCATCGCCCGCTTCGGCACGCCGGATGAGCTTCATCTTGGTACCGACACCTGCCTCATAGCGTCCGGCGAGGTCCTCCTCGGCAGAACGGGTGGCATGCGCTCGGTTTTCCAGATGTCGCGTCATGACCTCATCCAGAATCTCGCCGAACACCTCCGTGATGCCGTTGCCGGAATGTTTCACCAGGGTCCGGCGAAACTCGTCGTCCAGCTCATTGTAGGCAATCGCCACTTCGGCAGGATCGTTTCTTGATATCGCCGCCCGCTGTTCGACCATGCAGGCCCGCAGCGCCTCTATGGCGTCAAAGTTGCGCGCCCTGACGATGTGGTGAACGGCGGCAGGCTCCGTCTGGAGGCGATAATCCATCACCTCTCCCAGAGTCATGCGCTGCATCTGGAAGTAAAAGCCGATCTGACGGGCAATCGGCTCGATCGTCGGCCGGAGAACGCGCGTGCCCCCCCGCGGCCCGCGCTCCACCGTCAGCAGCCCCTCCGCCTCCAGCACCCGGATGGCCTCGCGGTAGGTGGGACGCGAGATGTTGTGTTGCTCCATCAACTCGACTTCACCGGGAAGGAGAGAGTTGGCGGGAAACTCGCCAGATGCGATGGCGAGCCGGAGCGTGTCCGCAAGTGCCTCTGCCTTGCTCGCGGCACGTCTCGTTGTCTTCGCCATTTCGCTCTCCGCCAAGTTGTTTTCGATGAAACTCATCCTTCTCAAAGTTGAATATAAAATCAATACTAATTTCTGCAAGAACAGCTGCTTAAAAAGAAAAAGGTAAGATATTCTCACCAAACTCAGCGAAGTTCGATTAAAAAGCAGGCTCGAAAAACATGAGTGCGAAGTTTTCGATGAGAAAGTGTGTTTAAGCCACGCGGGGGATGTCGCGCAAATTTGATCGCGAAGCAACACATAACTTGCGTTCAGGCGGGAACCTGCGCAATTCCGTGGCGTTACATGCAGTTGATCTCAGAAAACGAGAGGTAACGGATGGCGCCCCGCCCCTTTTGGAAAGGCTATCTCAAACTCTCTCTGGTGACCTGCCCGGTCGCGATGACTCCCGCGACCAGCGAAGCTGACAAGCTGCGGTTCACCACCGTGAACGCGAAGACGGGAAACCCCACGCTCAGTCGCTATGTCGATGACAAGACAGGAAAAGAAGTCCCCGAGAAGGACCAGATGAAGGGCTATCCGAAAGGCGAGGATGAGTATGTCCTGCTGGAGGATGCCGAAATCGAATCCCTCGCCCTGGAGAGCACGCGCACCATTTCCATCGACCGGTTCGTGCCGTCGGACAGTGTGGGATGGGTCTGGCTGGACACCCCTCACTACCTGCTGCCGGACGACAAGGTGGCGGAGGAAGCCTATGCCGTGATCCGCGCCGCGATGGAGGCGACGGGCACCTTCGGGCTGTCGCGGCTGGTGCTCTACCGCCGGGAACGGCCGGTCCTTCTGGTGCCGAAAGGCAAGGGGATCATGCTGTGGACGCTCCGCTACGGGGATGAGGTGCGCGATCCCGGCGATTACTTTGAACAGAAACCGGAGGCCCCCGACACGGATCTTCTGAAGATGATCACCAAGCTCATCGACGCACGGAAGACCGATTGGACGCCGGAGATCGTTCATGACCCCGTTCAGGCGCGTTTGTTGGAAATGATTGAAGCCAGGCGCAAGCCGCCGCGCAAGGCCCGGAAACCTGCCTCTCCCCCCGCCCGGCAGGGGGAGGAGGGCAAGGTCATCGACATCATGGACGCGCTGAAACGGTCCCTCTCGGGTGGAAAGAAGCGCTGATCAGAAGACCTGTCGCTGATGCAGGAGCGCCATCGCGTCCTCTGCCGTCTCGACATAGTTGAAGATCGACAGGTCACTTTCCGTGATCGTGCCCGCCTCCACCAGCGCTTGCCAGTTGATGACGCCATCCCAGAACTCCCGCCCGAACAGCAGGATCGGAATGCGCTGCATCCGTCCGGTCTGGATCAGCGTCAGGCATTCCATGAGTTCGTCCAGCGTGCCGAAGCCGCCGGGAAAGACACAGACCGCCCGCGCCCGCATCAGGAAATGCATCTTGCGGATCGCGAAGTAGTGGAAGTTGAAGCACAGATCCGGCGTGACGAACGGGTTCGGCGCCTGCTCATGCGGCAGAACGATGTTAAGGCCGATGGACTGGCCGCCCGCCGCTGCTGCCCCTTCGTTGCCCGCCTCCATGATGCCCGGCCCGCCTCCCGTCATGACCACCGAGTCACGGCCGTAGGTCTTGAGGCTTTCCTCGGTGATCCGCTGGGCCAGATCGCGCGCGACCTCATACCAGCCGGACAGCGCAGCCGCCGGGCCCGCCTCGCCCTCCCGGGGGATTCTCGCGCTGCCCATCAGCACGACGGTTGAGCGGATGCCGCGCTCCGCCAGGATCATCTCGGGCTTCAGGAGTTCAAGCTGCAGCCGCACCGGCCGCAACTCCTCCCGCACGAGGAAATCCGTATCGGTGAAGGCCAGCCGGTAGGCGGGTGCGCGCGTCTGCGGCGTGTCCGGTGTCTCCTTCACCACGCGGGCATCCTGACGGCTGTCCCGGAACGGGTGCTGACGGTCGGTTGCGCTCGCTCCGCGGGGGGTGTCCGCATCTTCGGTCATGGCCCGTCCTTTCGGCTGCGTTGCGTGACTGCCGTGCGCGGTCTATAGGCTTGGCCCCGGTCGAGCCATAGAAATCGGAGCATCCCCATGTCGAATGCCGCGTCGAACGCCGCGCTTGAAACCGCCATCGAAGCTGCCTGGGAGGCGCGCGACGGCATCACCCCCGCCACAACGGGCGAACAGCGCGACGCGATCGAAGCGACGCTGGAGGCGCTGGACAAGGGACGCCTGCGCGTGGCGGAGCGGCAGTCCGACGGCAAATGGCACGTGAACCAATGGGCGAAGAAGGCCGTTCTGCTCGGCTTCCGCCTGCGCGACATGGAGATGCAGTCCGGCGGGCCGCAGGGTGGCGGTTGGTGGGACAAGGTGGATTCCAAGTTCAACGGCTGGCAGGACGGCGAGTGGAAGGCCGCAGGCTTCCGCGCGGTGCCGAACTGCATCGTGCGCCGCTCCGCCTATATCGCGCCGGGCGTGGTGCTGATGCCCTCCTTCGTCAACCTGGGCGCCTATGTCGATTCGGGCACGATGGTGGATACCTGGGCCACCGTCGGCTCCTGCGCCCAGATCGGCAAGAACGTGCATCTCTCCGGCGGCGTCGGCATCGGCGGCGTTCTGGAGCCGATGCAGGCTGGCCCCACGATCATCGAGGACAACTGCTTCATCGGCGCCCGCTCCGAAGTGGTGGAAGGCGTGATCGTCCGCGAAGGCTCCGTGCTCGGCATGGGTGTTTTCATCGGGCAGTCCACCAAGATCGTGGACCGCGAGACCGGCGAGGTGATGTATGGCGAGGTTCCGGCAGGCTCCGTCGTGGTCTCCGGCTCGCTGCCCTCCAAGAATGGCGTCAATCTCTACTGTGCGGTGATCGTGAAACGCGTGGACGCCAAGACCCGCTCCAAGACCTCGATCAACGAGCTGCTGCGCGACTGATCGGACTTGAGATGCTGGCACCCTCCCGTCTCAACGGCGGGGGGTACCGGCGCCGGTGTTTCCTGGCGGAGGCCAAGCGGTCGCATAGGCTCACCGGCCGGTTTCTTCCAGATGGTGATCCGCAATGCTGCCTTTTGATCACCGGAAGGAAGCAGGGGCTGCGATCCGCTTCAGGCGACGTTGCGCAGGCATTGCTTGCCGGCGAGGCGGGAAGCGAGCGGCGGCTGGGGGGCTGCTCGCGCATTCTCTGACCGGAGCGATG
>NZ_DAMDHB010000028.1:29136-54932 GCF_032102465.1 Haematobacter sp.
CTGGTCGATGCTGGTCGATGCTGGTCGATGCTGGTCGATGCTGGTCGATGCTGGTCGATGCTGGTAAAGGTTCTCGGATCGCTGCGGTTGTAAAGGGGTGTGTCGGGACAGGGCCCGTCCCTGCCCGAATTCGGGGATTTTCCGGCGTTGAGGTCCATTTCGATTTCAGCGGCGTGTCGCCGATCCAGGCTTCGTCAGCCTGTTGAGGTTGGCCGACCCGCTGAAGTCCTGAAGTCCCGCTTCACATCAGCACGCGCTCGAGCAGCAATCGCTTTTCTTCACGGCCTCGCGGAGGACGGCTTGCCGCAACGGCAAGTGCGGCGCTTCGCAGAAGCTGGCGACTGCCGGAGATGGGACCCGCTTCGGCGAAGCAGGCAATTCCATGGTCCATGCACACATTGACCCTCTCTGTGCGACGATGAACGCGGGCGCCTTCCCGGCAGTCGATACACCGAGGTTCTCGTGCCCTGATGGAGGCCATCGCCCCAAAGCTCGCAGCAGGCCCCCGCCCCGGGACACCCGCTCTCCCCCTTCCGCGGCAGCCGGCCCGTTGGGGGCTCGATGCCCCCGGCGGGCCGCCTCGGCTTAGGGTTGGCGGAACAGGTCGGCGTCAGGGTCTTCGATCCCCTCGACCCGGCCCCGCACGATATCTGCAGCAATGGCGGAGAAAGTGATCCCGTTGCCACCGAAGCCCATCACCACATGCACCCGTTCCGCTCCCGGCGCGCGGTCGATGATCGGTAGCCCGGTGGTGGTGTTGCCGAAGGGCGCGGCCCACGCATATGCCGGTTCGCCGATGTCGATGCCCGTCAGGTCGGCGAGCTTCTCCACGATCCGCCGCGTCTTTTTCTGACCCTTCGCGGGGTCAGCGAAGGCGGTGGCGCTTTCCTCGTCCTCGCCGCCCACGATGATCCGCCCACCGCTCGCGGTCCGAAAATAGAGATACGGATCAGACGCCTCCCAGACCAGAAAGCCGTCCAGCCAATCGGGCCGGGCCATGTCGGGGCGGGAGGCCAGCGCCCAGGTGGAGATGATGCGATGGGCCGGGCTTTCCATCACCTTGAGAAATTCGTAGCCCGTGCAGAAGACCACATGCTCCGCCGTGAGCAACCGTCCCTCCGATGTGGCGAGAATCACGGTCTCTCCCCGTTCCTCGACATCCGTCACTTCGACGGGAGAGACCAGTTCCGCCCCCCGCGCCAAGGCCGCGCGCAGCAGGCCCGCCGTCATCTGCGCCGGATTGGCGGAGGCGGAGAAGTCGGACACGATGGCGCCTGTACGGCTGAGACCGAAGCGATCCTGAAGCGTGGCAGCGTTCAGATATTCTGCCGCGATTCCAGCGTCATGACGGGTCTGCGTCTCCGTCTGCAAGGCGCGCGAGCCATATTCGTCGCCGGCAAGGTAAAGCGCCTGTTTCGCCGTCATCGCACAGTCGATGCCCAGCCGCTCCACGCGGAGACGCAGGTCTTCCACGGCACGGGCGGACCGCCGCCATGCCCGCGCCGCCTTCTCCGCACCGATCTTGCGGGCGAGCACGTGCAGCGGCACGTCGATCTCATGCTGGATCATCGCCGTGCTGGCGAGCGTGCTGCCCTCCACCGGGTCGCGCCGGTCCAGGATCAGCACGCGCCGAACCCCGTCCGCCAGCGATTCCGCCACGAGCGCTCCGCTGATGCCGCTGCCAATGACGATCACGTCATAGTGTCGGCTCAGCGGCTCCCGCGCGGCAGGAGCCTTGCGGTGCTGTGTCGCCGCCCAGAACGGCCGGTCGCGATGCAGCGGGCGGTGTTCGGTGGGTCCATCGCCGCCCGTGGAGGGGGAGCGCTCGGTCTGTCCGTCATCCACGGTGTTTCTCCTGTGCGAACCGCTCCGCCCGAACGCCCGGTCCCGCGCCCGGTTCCACTTCGGGGGGAAAGGCAATGGTTGTGCCGGGGCAGCGCTGTGCCTATTGCGGGAAATGTCGCTGGAGCAGCCATCTCGGCGCCGCGTGCAACGTGAGGGAAAGAGATGACCGATACGGAAAAGCAGAAGCGCCCGCAGCAGGTTTACATGCTGGTGGTGGAGGTGGGACGGCGTCCAGGCGACGGCCTGCCGAACGGCGCGACCGGCGCGGGGCTGATCGTCTATGCCAGCGGTGTGGATGAGGCGGAGGCCGTGCGCGAGACGGTTGCCGTGCTCCGTCAGGCAGAGATGGCACCGCTCGACGTCTCCGGCTATGGCACGCTGGAGGAACGGCTCGCTGCCGGGCAGGACGTGCCGGACGAGGAGCGCGCGCTGATGGAGCGGGCGCTGGCGGAGAACGCCGTCGTCATTGCCCAGATGGAACCCTATTTCGACAAGGGTTGAACGGCAGACGTCAGGGGACTTGGCTATCCGCTGAACTGACAGGTTGCCGAAGCCGGGAAACCGGCACCGGAATTCCCCGGCATAAGCGGATTTTCGGCGGTATCTTGTCAGGCTGCAAACGATCTCCGTTCAAGACGGACCTAACAGGCTGCCTGACAAGGCTTCCGGGCCTGCCTTGGAACGCAACCGTTCCCAACCTGGCGAAATCCGGCAGTAAATAAGGACATTTGGGATCGTTCCGGGGCCGATGTCCCGATCTGCGAAGCATAGGCCTGAGGCGCAGCGCGGAGAGCGGGAAAGTGCCCCTTCGCCGCCGCCCCGAAAGGCAGCGGCCATGAGTCCCTCCGCCTCCGGGAGAGTGCGTCAGGGAACCGTATAGCCCCCGTCCACCAGATGGTAGCTGCCGGTGACGAACGAGGCGCGGTCCGAGAGCAGGAAGCAGGTCAGCGCCGCCACCTCCTCCGAACGGCCAAGGCGCCCCATCGGATGCAGGGAGATGAGGTGGTCATGCGTAGCCGTGTCCATATGGGCCAGCAGCGGTGTTTCGATATAGCCCGGACCGACCGCGTTCACGCGAATGCCGCGCGTCGCATAGTCGAGCGCGGCGGTCTTGGTCAGACCGATCACGCCGTGTTTCGCCGCCACGTAATCCGGGTTTCCCGCCGTGCCCACGGAACTGAGGATGGAGCCCATGTTGACGATCGCGCCGCCGCCTGCCCGCTCGATCGCCGGCAGCTCATGGCGGAGACAGTAGAACACGCTGTTGAGGTTCACGTCGATCACGCGCCGCCAGGTCTCAACGTCATAGTCACCGACCGGCGCAGGGTGCTGGCCGCTGATCCCGGCATTGTTGACCGCCAGATGCAGCGCGCCGAATTCGGCCTCGGCGAAGGCGACCATGGCGCGAACGGCCTCCACATCCGTCACATCGACGCGGAAGGGCTTGCCGCCCACCTCGGCCGCGAGCGTCGCGGCGCGATCCTCGTCCATGTCCGCGACAACGACCTTCGCACCGCCCGCAGCCAGTTCACGCACCACCGCCGCACCGATACCGGAGGCGCCCCCGGTCACTATGGCGACCTTGCCATCGAATTCCGCGCCTTTGGCTTCAGCCATGACACATCTCCTTCAGGATGTCTGCGCGGGAAACATAGGCGCTTTGGCCGCGTCGTCGCCCCTTCATGACGAAGTGACGCAGCGGAGCGTGACGTTGATCCGCCCGCCCTGCGGCAGAAGCGTGGAGGAACCGAAGCGGATCCTGTCGATCCCGTGATAGGCCAGCCGCGCCGCGCCTCCCATCACCACCACATCGCCGGACCGGAGCCAGACGGACTCCGTTCGTTCCTCCCGCTTCGTGCCGCCCATGCGGAACAGGGCCTCGTCGCCAAGCGAAAGGGAGACGACCGGAAAGCGGTAATCGCCCTCATCCTTGTCCTGATGCAGCCCCATGCGCGCCGCTTCCCCGTAGAAATTGACGAGGCAACTGTCCGGCAGCCGCCCGGTGCCCGAAACGGCGCGCCAGACGGCGAGGATGCTGTCGGGAATGGCGGGCCATGCCTCCCCCGTGCCGGGGTGTCGCGGCTCGTAGCGATAGCCGCGCCGGTCCGTCACCCAGCCCAGGCGCCCGGCGGAAGTCATCTGCACCGACATGGGCTTGCCCCAGGCCGTCATGGGCCGCAGGAACGGTGCCTCTCCCGCGACGGCGCGGAGATCGGCCACCATCGCCTCCTGCTTCGCCCGGTCGAGAAGAAAGTCGCGATAGAGCAGGAAGCCCCGGATCGCGACAGGCGGGGCGGGCGGAGCGGCCTCCTCCCCCGGATGCGGATCAGGCCCCTGCCCCCGCTCCGGGGGCGGCATGGATGACGGGTCGCGTTTCGGCATTTCTCCCTCCGTCTGCGAGGCCGGTGATGGAGACCGCCCCGCCGCGCGTTTTGCCCCGAGTTTGCACCGAGTTTGCCCGGTGCTCCGCTTGCAGCGCTATTTCACCCTCCTTATATACCGCTGGAGCCGTCGGGAGGGTATCTCCCGGCGAACCACTGGGATCGGGGAGCGGAGGCCGAAGTCCGGCTCCGAACTCCAATAATCGCCGAAGGAAGAGGTAAATACATGGCCAAAGTCATCGGGATCGACCTCGGGACAACCAACAGCTGCGTCGCCATCATGGACGGGTCGCAGCCCCGGGTGATCGAGAATTCCGAAGGCGCGCGGACGACCCCGTCGATCGTCGCCTTCACCGACACCGAGCGCCTCGTCGGACAGGCCGCCAAGCGGCAGGCCGTCACCAACCCCGCCAATACCGTGTTCGCCGTGAAGCGCCTGATCGGTCGCCGCGTCACCGACGCGGAGGTCGAGAAGGACCGCAAGCTCGTCCCCTACAACATCGTGGACGGCGGCAATGGCGACGCTTGGGTCGAGGTGCATGGCGAGAAATACTCGCCCTCGCAAATCTCCGCCTTCATCCTGCAGAAGATGAAGGAAACCGCCGAGTCGTATCTTGGCGAAACGGTCACGCAGGCCGTTATCACCGTGCCCGCCTATTTCAACGACGCCCAGCGTCAGGCGACCAAGGACGCGGGCAAGATCGCGGGCCTTGAGGTGCTGCGCATCATCAACGAACCCACGGCCGCCGCTCTGGCCTATGGGCTCGACAAGAAGGAAACGAAGACGATCGCGGTCTATGACCTCGGCGGCGGGACCTTCGACATCACGATCCTTGAGATCGATGACGGTCTGTTCGAGGTGAAATCGACCAACGGGGACACGTTCCTCGGCGGCGAAGATTTCGACATGCGCATCGTGAGCTACCTCGCCGAGGAGTTCAAGAAGGAGCATGGCGTCGATCTGACCAAGGACAAGATGGCGCTTCAGCGGCTGAAGGAAGCTGCGGAAAAAGCCAAGATCGAGCTGTCCTCCAGCCAGCAGACCGAGATCAACCAGCCGTTCATCTCGATGGACAAGAACACCGGCACGCCGCTGCACATGGTCATGAAGCTGACCCGTGCGAAGCTCGAATCGCTGGTGGATGATCTCATCAAGAAATCGATGAAGCCGTGCGCCGACGCTCTGAAGGATGCCGGCGTCTCCAAGGGCGACATCGACGAGGTGGTGCTGGTCGGCGGCATGACGCGCATGCCGAAGGTCGTCGAGGAAGTGACGAAATTCTTCGGCAAGGAGCCGCACAAGGGCGTGAACCCGGACGAAGTCGTGGCGCTCGGCGCGGCCATTCAGGCCGGCGTCCTGCAAGGCGACGTGAAAGACGTGGTCCTGCTCGACGTGACCCCGCTGTCCCTGGGCATCGAGACGCTGGGCGGCGTGTTCACCCGGCTCATCGACCGCAACACCACCATCCCGACCAAGAAATCGCAGATCTTCTCCACCGCCGAGGACAACCAGTCGGCCGTGACGATCCGCGTCTTCCAGGGCGAGCGGGAAATGGCGGCGGACAACAAGATGCTGGGCCAGTTCAATCTGGAGCAGATCCCGCCCGCGCCGCGCGGCATGCCGCAGATCGAGGTGACCTTCGACATCGACGCGAACGGCATCGTGAGCGTGTCTGCCAAGGACAAGGGCACCGGCAAGGAGCAGAAGATCACCATCCAGGCGTCCGGCGGTCTGTCGGATGACGAAATCCAGAAGATGGTGCGTGACGCCGAGGCAAATGCCGAATCGGACAAGAAGCGCAAGGAACTCGTCGAGGCCAAGAACCAGGCGGAAGGGCTGATCCACTCCACCCGGAAGTCGCTGGAAGATCATGGCGACAAGGTCGATGGTTCCACCGTGGAGGCGATCGAACTGGCCATCGGCGCGCTGGAAGAGTCGCTCAAGACGGAAGATGCCGGCAAGATCAAGGGCGGCATCCACAACCTGACCGACGCCGCGATGAAACTTGGCGAGGCGATCTACAAAGCCAGCCAGGAGGAATCGGCCGAGAAGGAAGAAGGCCCCGCCGGGGCGCGCGATGACGATGACATCGTCGATGCGGACTTCGAGGATCTGGGCAACAACAAGCGCTCGTAACGGGCGCGGAATGCGGAAAGGCCCGGCCCTCGGCCGGGCCTGACCGTGTTTGAAAGGGAATTTCAATGGCAAAGCGGGATTTCTACGAGGTTCTGGGCGTCGAAAAGGGCGCCTCGGCCGAGGAAATCAAGAAGGCCTATCGCAAGAAGGCCAAGGAACTTCATCCCGACCGCAACGCCGACAATCCGAATGCAGAGGCCGAGTTCAAGGAAGTGAACGAGGCCTATGAAACGCTGAAGGACGAGCAGAAGAAAGCCGCCTACGACCGCTTCGGTCATGCGGCCTTCGAGGGGGGGATGGGCAGCGCGGCCCGGGGGCGCGGTGGCGCCTATCAGGGCGGCGACTTCGCCTCCGCCTTCTCCGACGTGTTCGAGGATCTGTTCGGCGACTTCATGGGCGGGCGTCAGGGCGGTGCCCCGCGCTCCCGCGCGCAACGTGGCTCCGACCTGCGCTACAACATGCGGATCACGCTGGAAGATGCGTGGAGCGGCGTGCAGAAGACGATCACGGTACCTGCCTCCGCCGTGTGCGAGGCCTGCCACGGCACCGGTGCCGAAGGCGGCGCGGAGCCCGTGACCTGCCCCACCTGCTCGGGCATGGGCAAGGTGCGCGCCCAGCAGGGCTTCTTCACCGTGGAGCGGACCTGCCCGACCTGCGGCGGCTCCGGCCAGATCGTGAAGAACCCCTGTAAGGTCTGCCATGGTGCCGGCCGGGTGGAGAAGGAACGGACGCTCTCCGTCAATATCCCCGCCGGGGTAGAGACGGGCACCCGCATCCGGCTTGCCGGTGAGGGAGAGGCCGGTCTGCGCGGCGGGCCGACGGGCGATCTCTACATCTTCATCGAGGTGCGCGAGCACCCGATCTTCCAGCGCGACGGCCAGACACTGCACTGCCACGTGCCGGTCAGCATGACCACGGCCGCCCTCGGGGGGGAGATCGAGGTGCCGACGATCGACGGCGGGCGGAGCCGCGTGAAGGTGCCGTCAGGCTCCCAGTCCGGGCGTCAGATGCGGCTGCGCGGCAAGGGGATGCCCCAGCTCCGCGGCGGAAACCATGGCGACATGCTGATCGAACTGACGGTGGAGACGCCGGTCAACCTCACTCAGCGGCAGAGGGAGCTTCTGCGGGAGTTCGAGGAAATCGACGCGAACAACAACCCGGAAAGCTCCTCCTTCTTCACGAAGGTGAAGAGTTTCTGGGATGGGATGAAGGGCTGAGGGGGCGGAAGCCCCCTCTTCCACCGACAGGCCTCCTGAAAGCGTCTCGGCAGCCTTCGCGGCGGTCCTGATCGGGCGATACGTTCTTCAATAGTTCAGAGCTGATCAGGGCTTGCGATAGCGAATCGCCGGGACGGAGAGTTTTTTAACGCTTTGTTCACTCCGCCTGGGCACACTCCCCCCATGACCCACGCGTTTCAGGAAGCCCCCCTCCCATTGTTGCTCGACCCAGATGAGGCCGAGGGGTTTCCGCTGCCCGACAGGCTGCCCTCCTATATCCGGGATCATCGCAAGCGTCTGCGTCACCGGTTCATGGCGGGCGGCGCCGCGGCAATGCCGGATTACGAGCTGCTCGAGCTTGTGCTGTTCCGTGCCATTCCCCGGCAGGACGTAAAGCCGCTCGCACATCGGCTGATGGCTGCCTTCGGCGATTTCAACGGCGTGATCTCCGCGCCCCTGCCGCGGCTGAAAGCGGTGGAGGGAGTGGGAGAGGCTGTGATGCAGGAGTTGAAGATCGTGGAGGCGGCGGCGCATCGCATGGCGCGAAGCCGCATCATGCATCGCCCCGTTCTGTCCTCATGGAGCGCGCTGCTCGACTACTGTCGGGCGGCGATGGCGCACCGGGAGACGGAGCAGTTTCGCATCCTGTTTCTTGATCGGAAGAACACGCTCATCGCGGATGAGGAGCAGGCGCGGGGCACGGTGGATCACGTGCCGGTCTATCCGCGTGAGGTGATGAAGCGGGCTCTTGAACTGAACGCCTCCGCCTTGATCCTGGTGCACAACCACCCCTCGGGGGATCCGACGCCGTCCGATGCCGATATCTCGGTGACGGCGCAGATCGCCGCCGCGGCGCAGGCCCTCGGGCTGACGCTGCACGACCATCTCATTATCGGCAAGGCGCGGGAGGTGAGTTTTCGCGCCGCAGGGTATCTTTAGCAGGCGGCTGAAAAAGTTCTGAGGTGACATGGCTTATGGACCGGAAATCGGGAAATCAGCCCCGGAATGGTAGATTCTGGATGTCGTCTGATTGCACACGATCTCCACTCCCACACGGACTTGGAAGCCTTTCTAAGCACTCTGCCAGTGATGCGACGCCCGCAGATTCCCCTGCGTGCAAAGCGGTATCTTCCGCCATAATCGTACCGCCAGGTTCAACCCGGCAGGGTCGGGCCGCTGGGCGGGGAGTACCCTAACAGGCCGCTGAAAGAGCATTCCGGTGCGGCGCGGTTTTGGAGATCGCCCCGGGTACCGCACATTTCGGCTCGTGACAGAACCGATTTCCGGGTTTCAACGTGGATATCGTGTTTCAGCAGGCCGCCCAGCCACAGAGCCTGGCGCGGCGATACCGCAGGCATAGCTCACCTTCAGCCAGCCAGCCCCCGCAGGTGAAGCCTCTCCCCCACCGCGTCGCAGGCGGGAAGGCTCACCGTCAGATCGCGACGCTCGATGTCGCCGCGCCGGATCACCAGCGTCTCGCCGATGAGGTCGCGGCCGCAGGTCTCGGGGGTGACGGGCAGAACCACCTCGGGCGCGAGGCTGTCCGACGCACGGGCGGACAGGACAAGCGCGCGCAGCGGGAAGGCCACATCCGCGGTGCCGTAATGGCCGGCTCCCGTCAGTTCCAGCTCTCCCGGCCCCAGCCACTGCAACACGAAGCGGTTGTAGGCTGTGACTGTCGGCACCTCGATCTCCGCCAGAACGGAGGGCGCATCGGGCAGCGTCGCCGTGATCTCCACCCTCGGCGAGAGCGCGGGATAAACGCCCGAGAAATGCCCCCTCGCGTCCAGCCGCTCCGTAACCACGAAGGCATCCTGCGCGATCAGGATGCGCGTATCGGGTGCGCAATCCGCCTCCACCGTCACGCTGACAGAGGCCGGCGCGGCAGGGGTGAGCGTCAATACAGGCGCACAGGCCCAAGCCCCGCCGGGGAGAAGGGCGACACCTGCAGCCAGCAGAGGACGGCGTAAGGGGGGCACGGCAATCTCCCTGACGCCCGCGACCCGTTCAGGGGACGCGGGCAGATGCCGGTCAGATGAACCGACCGTGGCAGTGCTTGAACTTCTCGCCCGATCCGCAGGGGCAAGGATCGTTGCGCCCGGGATTGCCCCAGGTTGCGGGATCGGCCTCATCGAAGCCGCTTGCCTCCACCCTCACCGGGGCCGGTTCCGCCTGATTGAGCGGCGCGTCATCGGCGGTCGTAACCAGTTCAGGCACGGCCGCGGGCTGGGCTGCACGTTGCTGCGCGATGAGCTGGCGCATCATCTCAGCCTGCTCCTCCTGCGTGAGCGGGCGGATCATGGCGAGCTTGGCCGTCACCTCGGAGCGCAGGGATTCGAGCATGGATTCGAACAGGCCGAACGCCTCGGTCTTGTATTCGTTCAGCGGATCGCGCTGCGCATAGCCCCGGAAGCCGACGACGGAACGGAGATGTTCGAGCGTCAGCAGATGCTCCCGCCACTTCGCGTCGATGGTCTGGAGCAGCACCTGCTTTTCGATGCTGCGCATCGTCTCGTCGCCGAAGGCTGCGGCCTTTTCCGCGGTGAAGGCGTCGGAGGCTTCCGCCAGCCGCTCCCGCACCACCTCCTGATCGACGCCCTCCTCCTCCTGCCAGTCCTTTACCGGCAGGTCGAGGCCAAGCTGGGTCTGCACCGCATCGTGGAAACCGGCCATGTCCCATTGATCGGAATAGCTTTTCGGCGGAAGATGCGTATCCACCAGATCTTCGATGACCTGATGGCGCATGTCTTCCGCGATCTCGGCCACTTCATTGGCCGACATGATCTCCCGGCGCTGGCTGAAGATCGCCTTGCGCTGGTCGTTCATCACGTCGTCATATTTGAGAAGTTGCTTGCGGATATCGAAGTTGCGGGCCTCCACCTTGCCCTGCGCCTTCTCCAGCGACTTGTTCACCCAGGGGTGGACGATGGCCTCGCCTTCCTTCATCCCCAGTTTCTGGAGCATGGAGTCCAGCCGTTCGGAGCCGAAGATCCGCATCAGGTCGTCTTCCAGCGACAGGAAGAACGACGACCGGCCCGGATCGCCCTGACGGCCGGACCGCCCGCGAAGCTGGTTGTCGATCCGGCGGCTTTCGTGACGTTCGGTCGCCAGAACGTAAAGCCCGCCCGCCTCCAGCACCTTCTGCTTCTCGGCGGCGTGCTCCTCCTCGATCCGGGCGCGCACCTCGTCCGGGTTTGCTTCCGGGTCGATCTCCAGCGCCTGGATCACCTTCATCTCGACGTTGCCGCCAAGCTGGATGTCCGTCCCGCGGCCGGCCATGTTCGTGGCGATGGTCACCGCGCCGAGCTTGCCGGCCTCGGAGACGATCATCGCCTCCTGCTCATGGTGGCGGGCGTTCAGCACGTTGTGCGGGATACCCTCCTTCTTGAGCAGGCTGGACAGCAGTTCCGACTTCTCGATGGAGGTAGTGCCGACGAGAACGGGCTGGCCCTTCTCGTTCGCCTCACGGATCGCCTTGACGATCGCGTCGAACTTCTCCCGCGCGGTGCGATAGACCTGATCGTGTTCGTCGATCCGCTGAATGGGCCGGTTCGTCGGCACCTCGACCACGCCGAGTTTGTAGATCTCGGCGAATTCCTCGGCTTCCGTCGCGGCCGTGCCCGTCATGCCGGAGAGCTTGTCGTAAAGCCGGAAGTAATTCTGAAAGGTCACGGAGGCGAGTGTGACGTTCTCGGGCTGGATCTGGACGTCTTCCTTGGCCTCGATGGCCTGGTGCAGCCCTTCGGAAAGCCGCCGTCCCTTCATCATCCGCCCGGTGAATTCGTCGATCAGCATCACCTCGCCGTCCCGCACGATGTAATGCGTGTCGCGCTGGAACAGCTTGTGCGCCCGGAGACCCTGCGTGACGTGGTGAACGATGGTGGTCGATTCGGGATCGTAGAGCGACTGGCCCTCCGGCAGCACCCCCATCTCGTGCAGCCGCTGCTCCACGAATTCGTTGCCGTCCTCCGTGAAGACCACGGTGCGCTGCTTTTCATCCAGCGTGAAGTGCTCGGGCTGCACTTCCGGGATCAACACATCGATGGTCTTGTAAAGTTCGGATCTGTCCTGAGACGGGCCGGAAATGATGAGCGGCGTGCGCGCCTCGTCGATCAGGATCGAGTCGACCTCGTCCACCACGGCGAAGAAATGGTCGCGCTGCACCATCTCCTCGATGGAGGACTTCATGTTGTCGCGCAGATAGTCGAAGCCCAGTTCGTTGTTCGTGGCATAGGTGATGTCGGCCTTGTAGGCCGCGCGCTTCTCCGCATCCTGCTGGAACGGATAGACCACCCCGGTCGTCAGGCCGAGCGTGCCGTAGACCTTGCTCATCCAGTCCGCGTCGCGCTTGGCCAGATAGTCGTTCACCGTGACGACATGCACACCGCGACCCGCCAAGGCATTGAGATAAACAGGAAAAGTCGCCATGAGGGTCTTGCCCTCACCCGTCTTCATCTCCGCGATATTGCCCTGATGGAGGAAGATGCCCGCCATGAGCTGCACGTCGAAGGCCCGCAGGCCCAGAGCGCGGCGCGCGCCCTCGCGGCAGTTGGCGAAGGCCTCCGGCAACAGGTCGTCCAGGCTTTCGCCCTTGGCGTATCGGTCCTGGAACTCGACCGTCTTGGCCCGCAGGCCCTCATCCGAGAGAGCCTTAAACTCAGGCTCCAGCGCATTGATCCGCGCGACGAGCGGGCGAACTTCCTTGACCTTGCGATCATTCGGGGTCCCGAAGACCTTCTTGGCGATTTTACCCAGCCCCAGCATGTTTTCTCCGCTTGGCCCACGTCATCGTGTGGCCACCGGCCTTGCCCGGGCGGGATGCCTTGCCTAGAACCACCCACGGAACGGCTCCGGAAGGGCAATGGACAGGGACGCCCCGGTCGCGCCGGTGCCATGAATCCTTGGGCGATGTAAGGGTCGCCCGCTCAACTGTCAACGCCGCGAGGGGTCGCGGCTTCTGCGAGGAAAGCATCCGACATGTCGAAAATGGCGAAGTTCTGCATGAGCGCGGCGGTAACGCTGGCACTGGCGCTCCCTGCTGCTGCCGCAGATGTGACCGCTGAAACCGTCGTCGCGACGGTGAACGGCAAGGATATCACGATGGGCGATCTGCTCGTGGTGAAGGAGGGTCTGCCCGCGCAGTACCAGCAGCTTCCCGATGACGTTCTGATGAACGGGCTGATCGAACAGCTCGTGCAGCAGACCGTTCTGGCCGACAGCGTTGAGGGCAAGCTGACGAAGCGAGAGGAGATCGGCCTTGGCGCGACGGAGCGGGCCTTCCTTGCCGGGACGGCGCTTGAGCGCGTCGCGGCGACGGCGGTGACGGAAGAGGCGGTCAAGGCCGCCTATGACGAGCAATATGCCAAGGTGGAGCCGGGCAAGGAATATCACGCGCGCCATATCCTCGTTCCCACGGAGGATGAGGCGAAGGCCGTCGAGAAGGCCATCGCGGACGGCGGCGATTTTGCCACGGTCGCCAATGAAAAGACGCAGGATCCCAGCGGCAAGACCAATGGCGGCGATCTGGGCTGGTTCGGGGCCGGTATGATGGTGCCGGAATTCGAGGAAGCCGTGTCCGCCCTGCAACCCGGACAGGTGTCCCAGCCGATCCAGACCCAGTTCGGCTGGCATGTCATCAAGCTGGAGGAAGTGCGCGACGCCGCCGTTCCCGCGCTGGACGAGGTTCGTCCGCAGATCGAGACGCAGCTCCAGCAGGCCGCCGTTCAGGCGGAACTCGCGAAAGCCACCGAATCGGCCAAGATCGAGCGCACCGAAGGGATTGACCCGTCCGTGCTTCGCAATCAGACATTGCTGAACGAGTAACAGCCCAGCGGCGCGAGGAGACAGGAATGGCGAAGGACTGGAAGGCCAAGGCGAAAAAGGCCGAAGGCAAGGTCGCCAAGCTGAAGAAGAAGCTGGAAACCGCGGTGGGCGAGGCGGTGGAGCGGGTCGAAGACGCCGTTTCCACCGCGAAGAAGAAGAAGCTCCCCGTCTCTCCCCTCGCGCCCGCGGCCTTTCCCGCGCTGCCCGTCATCGCGGGTGTGGAATTCGCCGCCGCAGAGGCCGGTGTGCGCTACAAGGGCCGGACCGACGTGATGCTGGTCCGGCTGGCCCCCGGCACGTCCATCGCCGGGGCCTTCACCAAATCCTCCACCCGCGCGGCTTCGGTGCTGGACTGTCAGGCAAAGCTTGCCGGCCCCATCGCGCAGGAGGCCGGGGCCGCGATCATCGTGAACTCCGGCAATGCCAATGCGTTCACCGGCCGGAGCGGTCAGGACGCGGTAGACAGCGTGACAGGCGGGGTTGCCACGGCGCTCGACCTGCCTGTGTCCCGCGTCTTCTCCTCCTCCACAGGAGTGATCGGCGAGCCGCTGCCGCATGACCGGATCACCGCCGCGCTGGAGGACCTGAAAACCGCGCTGTCGGCGGACGGTATCGCCGACGCCGCCCGTGCCATCATGACCACCGACACTTTCCCCAAGGGCGCGATGGCCGAGGTGCAAGGGGATGGCGGCACGATCCGCATCGCCGGGATCGCCAAGGGATCGGGCATGATCGCGCCCGACATGGCGACGATGCTCGTCTATATCTTCACCGATGCGAAAATCCCCGCAGCCACGCTGCAACGCATGGTGAGCGCCCATGTCGATGGCACGTTCAACAGCATTACCGTGGACAGCGACACCTCGACCTCCGACGCGCTGATCGTCGCGGCCACGGGGCAGAGCACTGCCGCAGAAATCCGGGACCTGCGCAGCAAGGGCTCCCGCGCCTTCCAGAAGGCGTTGCAGGGCGTGATGCTCGACCTCGCCAAACAGGTGGTCCGTGACGGTGAGGGCGCGACGAAGTTCGTCGAAGTCCGCGTGACTCGTGCCGCCAATGACGCGGATGCACGCAAGGTGGCGCTCGCCATCGCCAATTCCCCGCTCGTCAAGACAGCCGTGGCGGGTGAGGATGCGAACTGGGGCCGGATCGTCATGGCGGTCGGCAAATCGGGGGCGGAAGCGGATCGGGATCTGCTTGCCATCCGATTCGGAGACCTGCTTCTGGCAGAAAAAGGCCTTCGCGCGGAGGGTTACAGCGAAGAGGCCGCCTCCGCCTACATGAAGAATCAGGAGTTGACGATTTCCGTCGATCTGGGACTGGGCCGCGGCAAGGCGACGGTCTGGACCTGCGATCTCACCCACGGATATATCGACATCAACGCCGACTACCGCTCGTGAAACTGGTTCTCGTTTCAGCGGTTGCGCTGGTGGATGGTGACGGGCGCGTGCTCCTGGCGCAGCGCCCGCCCGGCAAGTCACTGGCCGGACTTTGGGAGTTTCCGGGAGGGAAGGTGGAGCCGGGGGAAACACCGGAGACGGCCCTCATCCGCGAACTGCATGAGGAGCTTGGCATCGACACGGAGGAGAGCTGCCTTGCGCCGCTCACCTTCGCCAGCCATTCCTATGCCGATTTCCACCTGCTCATGCCGCTTTTCGCCTGCCGCCGCTGGCGCGGGATCCCCGAGGCGCGCGAGGGGCAGGTGCTGAAATGGGTGCGGGCCGATGCGCTCCGCGATTATCCCATGCCGCCCGCCGATATTCCCCTGATCCCTATCCTGCGCGACTGGCTTTGATTTCTTTCCGATCGGTCGATCCGTTAATCATCCTTTAGGTGGTTGCGGCATAGAATCAACACATTCGCGGGAGTTAATCTTGCGGGATGATTTAAGACCGTTCATGAGATATCCTTAACGGACCGCAATGGTCTTGCTTTGGGAGGAGAAAGCCATGCTGCGCACCATCACCATCGGAAGCTGCATTTCCGTGCAGGGAATGTTCATAAAGATGCTCGAAAACGGCAAGGTCGTCGTTCGGGTGGGCGACAAGACCTTCACCGGAAGGCCCGTGGAAACCGGCAAGCGCGCCGCCTGACGGTCGGGGGACAGAAGGCAGGGTTCCGGTCGGGGACTCCGGGGCGCGAAGATCAAGAATAATGCGCCTCGCGGGCTGAACCGTTTCCTATCCAACTGGCGGAGTTGACACGTCTTGCAGCTGAGCGGCGCTGCAGCCGTGACCGCGGTCAATCGGCCCGGAAGCATCGGCCCTGTCCGTGCACGTCCGGTTCCTTGTCCTTTGTTCCGAGTCCTTTGTTCCGACCCTATGCGGCTCGGCTCCGTGGCCTTGTGCGATCGTCTGCAATGGCAGCGACAGCAGCCTGACCTTGCGTATGGGCGCTTTCAGAGCGGTCTCGTGCTCGCCGTGACGTAGTTTACGGAGAGATCCCTCGGAGAGAGCGACCATCTCTGGCGCAGCGGATCGAAGACCATGCCCTTGCGATCCACCTGGGTCATTCCCGCGGCCGCGATCAGGGTGCCGAGTTCTTCGGGCGTGATGAACTTCCGCCAGTCATGCGTCCCCTTCGGCAACCACCGAAGAACCCATTCCGCGCCGACGATGGCAAGGGCGAAGCTCTTGGCGGTGCGGTTCAGCGTGGAGCAGATCATCAGCCCGCCCGGTTTCAGAAGATCATGGCAGGCGGTCAGATAGGCGAGGGGATCGGCGACATGTTCGATCACCTCCATGTTGAGGACGACGTCGAACCGCTCCCCTGCGGCGGCCAGCGCCTCTGCCGTGGTATGACGGTAGTCGATGGGGAGTCCCTGCTGCGCGGCATGCACCCGCGCGACCGGAATGTTGCCCGCTGCCGCATCCGCGCCCACCACATCGGCGCCGAGCCGCGCCATCGGCTCGGACAGAAGTCCGCCGCCGCAGCCGATATCCAGAAGCCTCAGCCCCGCGAAAGGGCGCGGCTCGTTCCTGTCGCGTCCGAATTCCGCGGCGATCTGGGCACAGATATAGTCGAGTCGGCAGGGGTTCATTCCGTGAAGCGGTTTGAACTTACCATCAGGATCCCACCATTCCGCCGCCATGGCTTCGAATTTGGCGACTTCGGTGGCATCGACTGTGGTCTCCGTCGTCATCCCCTGTCCTTTCGCGCAATCGGAATAGGCAGCGCCCGCCTGACGGTTATATAGTACCCTCATGGACAGGACCGCATCCCCGAAACGCCCCCCGGCGACGCTTTACCCTCCGACCGACCCGTTCGACCAGCGCATGATCGAAATGGGCGACGGCCATGTCGTTTACATGGAGCAATGCGGGAACCCTGAGGGTCAGCCCGTGATCGTGCTCCACGGCGGCCCCGGCGGCGGGTGCAGCCCGATGATGCGCCGGTTCTTCGACCCGCAGGTCTATCGCATCGTGCTGTTCGATCAGCGGGGCTGCGGGCGCTCCCGCCCCTACGCCAGCGTGGAGGCGAATACGACGCAGCATCTGATCGGCGATATCGAGCGCATCCGCAAAGCGCTGGATATCGACGCCTGGATGGCCTTCGGCGGAAGCTGGGGCGCGACACTCGCTCTGCTTTATGCGCAGGCCCATCCCGAGAGGGTGAGCGCGCTGGTGCTGCGCGGCGTGTTTCTGATGACGCAGGCGGAACTGGCCTGGTTCTATGGCGGCGGGGCGGGCCGGTTCTTCCCCGATCTGTGGCAGCGTTTCGCCAATGCCGTCCCGGAGAGCGAGCGGGGCGACCTTATCGCGGCCTACCACCGGCGCCTGTTCAGTGGAAACCTGCAGGAGGAAGTGGCCTATGGCCGGCTCTGGGCAGGGTGGGAGAATGCTCTGGCAAGCATCGACCACCCTGCGGTGATGGGCGACGGGCCGGCGGACTATGTCCGCGCCTTCTCGCGGCTCGAGAACCACTACTTCACCCATCGCGGCTTTCTGGAACAGGACGATCAGATCGTTGCCCGGGCGGCAGGCATTGCCCATATCCCCACCCGGATCGTGCAGGGGCGGTACGACATGGTCTGTCCGCCTGTCTCCGCCTGGCGGCTGGCGGAGCGGCTGCCGCGCGCGGACCTGCGGATGATCCCCCTGGCGGGCCATGCGCTCTCCGAACCAGGCATCGCCGCGGAACTGATCAGCGCGACCGACGACTTCCGTCTCTGATCCGCTGCGCCGGAACGGCACCGAGTTGCCACCTGCGCCGGGTTTCGTCGGTCCCGCTATTGTGACTGGCGGTGACTGCGGCTAGCCTTGCTGCAATCAAAGAGCAGGCGGACACACCGCGACAACAGGCCGGGGACAGATGACACCACCCTTCAGACGAGACAGGCGCCCCGGGCGCGCCGTGGCCTCTGTCCTCGCGCTTTGCGCCGTGGCCGCGCCGCTTTCCGCCGAGACCCTCTTGCCCTCGCCCGCGCTCACACCTTCCCCCACGATGAACATGAACGGCGTTGCCGGCCTGATCGACATGCCCACGGGCGAGGCCATGCCGGATGGGGAATTCACGCTCGGCATCGGGCATTTCTCCGGCATCACGCGTGGCACGCTGAGCTTTCAGTTTCTGCCGTGGCTGGGCGCGTCCTTCCGCTACAGCGAGACGCGGGATTTCAACTACGCGGGCTACGACACCTTTTACGACCGGAGCTTCGACCTGCGGCTGACGCCCCTGAGGGAGCAGGGCTACTGGCCCTCGTTGACCATCGGGTTTCAGGATCTTGCGGGAACGGGGGTGTTCTCGGGGGAATATGTCGCGCTGACCAAGACCGTCATTCCCGGCCTCAAGGTCACGGGTGGTCTGGGCTGGGGGCGGCTGGGGACCGGGCATGACCTGGGCTCGCCCTTTGGCGACCGGCCCGGCGGATTCAGCGGCACGGGCGGCAAGTTCGAACCGGATCGCTGGTTCCGCGGGCCGATGTCGCCCTTCGCGGGCGTGGAGTGGCAGGCCAACGACAGGTTGGGCTTCAAGGTCGAGTATTCCTCCGACGCCTATGTGCTGGAATCGGAGCAGAGCGATGTCTTCGACCGCAAGTCCGACTGGAACTTCGGCGCCGAATATCAGGCAAGCGAGAATATCCGGCTGGGCGCCTACTACATGTATGGCAGCGAGTTCGGCCTGACATTTCAGCTCGCGCTCAATCCGAAGAACCCGCCGAACCGCAATACGACCGAACCCGCTCCGCTGCCGGTGGTGGCGCGCCCCGATCCAGTCTCCCGCCCGGAGGCGTGGAGCCGTGAATGGGCGCAGAACCCGGAAGCCGCAGTGACCTTGAGAGACCGGCTGGAGACGGTTCTGGCCGCGGACGGCATGCATGTCGAGGCGCTCTCCGTCACGGCGGAGACGGCGCGGCTCCGGCTGCGGAACAACAAGTTCGATCAGGAACCGCAGGCCATCGGGCGCGCCGCCCGCGCGATGACCCGCACCCTTCCGGCCTCCATCGAGACGTTCGAGATCGAGCCGGTCAATCGCGGCATCCCCGCCGCGCGCGTCACCTTCAAGCGGAGCGATATCGAGGCGCTGGAAAACGCGCCCGACGGATCGAATCGCCTTCTCGCGCGGACCGCAATCGGCGAGACGACCGATGCCGTGGCGGAAGGCACCGCTTGGGGCGAGGGGCTGTATCCGAAATTCCGCTGGTCGCTTGGCCCGAATGCGGTATTCAGCTGGTTCGACCCCGATCAGCCGGTGCGGGCCGACCTGAACGCCTTGCTGGCGGCGGAATATGACCTCCTGCCCGGCCTGACGTTTTCAGGCGCTGTCTCCAAGCGGATCATCGGCAACCTGGACAGCGTGGAGCGCGTGTCGAACTCGCGCCTGCCGCATGTCCGCTCCGATCAGGCGGAATATGACAAATACGGCGATCCCCGTATCGAGCGGTTGCAGGTGGCCTGGTATCGCCATCCGGCGGAGGAGATCTACACTCGTGTCACCTTCGGCTATCTGGAGCAGATGTTCGGCGGCATTTCGACAGAGGCACTCTGGGCGCCCGTCGGGAGCCGCCTGGCCTTCGGCGCGGAGCTGAACTGGGTCAAGCAGCGCGACTTCGACGGTTACTTCGGCTTTCAGGACTATGATGTCGTGACCGGCCATGTCTCGGCCTATTACGATATCGGCAGCGGCTACCGCGCGGAAATCGACGTGGGCCGCTATCTGGCGGGCGACTGGGGCACCACATTGACGCTGGAGCGTGAATTCGCGAACGGCTGGCGTGTGGGCGCCTTTGCCACCTTCACCAACGTCTCTTCGGAGGATTTCGGCGAGGGATCGTTCGACAAGGGCATCACCCTCACCATTCCGATCTCCTGGATGCTCGGCCAGCCGACGCAGCAGGCCTATTCCACCGCCATCCGCCCGATCAACCGCGATGGCGGAGCACGTCTCGGCGTGACGGGCCGGCTTTATGACACGGTGCGCGGCATGCATGAGGAGCGGCTCGAACAGCAATGGGGCAAGGTATGGCGCTGATGCGAAAGGCGCTCGTCGCCACTATCGGGCTTGCGCTCATGACGCTGGCCGGTTGCGGCGATCTTCAGGATTCACGCACCCTGCTTCGCGACGTGGTCATGGGCGCGGGCGACCGTCCCCAGCCCACACCCATGCCCCAGGTCACGCAGGCAATGCTCGCGCAGCAGAAAACGCCTCTCATCTCCGCCCATGTCGAGCGGACGGGGGGCAATGCGCTCCTCGCCCTCGCCGGGCGAAATGCGGGGGTGGATGCCTATGTGTCCGGCGATGGATCCACGCTTGCCTTCAGGGAGGGCGTGCTCGTCGCGACTCGGGGCCTCGCCGGAGCGGATCTGATGTCCGCCGACGTGCCGTCCCGCGCCGTCATTTCCGCAGGCGCAGGCCAGCACCAGCGCCGGATGTTCTACATCGACGGGGATAACCAGTCTTACGGCCGCTCCTTCCTGTGTGATCTTGGCAACATCGGGCGGGAGAATCTTGTCGTGGCAGAGCGGAGTTTCGCCACCCGGCACATCATCGAACGCTGCACGAGCGAAGACATTTCCTTCGAAAACGCTTATTGGATTGACGATTCCGGCGTCATACGCGGCTCGCGGCAGTGGGTCTCGCCCTATCTGGGGTGGGTCGAGCTTCGTCAGCTCAAGGATTGATTGCGTTTGGAAAATCCATGGGCCATGCTATCTTCTGATCGTGAATTACACGCTAGCCGACCCAAGAGGTAGAAAATGATGAAATCGACTGTTTCCGCACTTGCGGCCGGAGCGATCCTGCTGTCCAGCACCGTCGCAAGCTTCGCCGGCTCCGTTGCTGCGCCGATCCCGGAGCCGGAGCCCGTCGTCGTCGTCGGTGAGACCGGCAGCATGGGTGGCGCCGGCACCATCGCCGCCATCGCAGCCGCCGTTGCCGTCGTCGCTCTGATCGCCGACGACAGCAGCGACAGCCGCCGCGGCACCACGACCACCACGAACTGAGCTTTCGTGCAAACGTAAGCGGGAAAGGGCAGACGCTTCGGCGTTTGCCCTTTTTCATGCGATCTGGAACGACGGTTCCCGCTGTCAAGACATGAGCAAGGACATGAGCTTGGCCCCTTCTGGCGCGTCTTGGCCGGTGACAGACCTGCCGCGACTTGCTAGGCATGAAGCGGGGAGGCGTGAAAAGGAACGGAGCAGGGATGCAGATCGAGGAGACGGCCCTCCCCGGGGTCGTAATCATCACCCCCAAGCGATTTGGCGACGACCGCGGTTATTTTTCCGAGACATACAACCTCAAGGCCCTGTCCGATCTGGGGATCTCCACCCCCTTCGTGCAGGACAACCAGTCCCTCTCACGCCAGGTCGGGACCGTCCGCGGCCTGCATTTCCAGCGTCCGCCCCATGCGCAGGCGAAGCTGGTCCGCGTGCTTCAGGGCCGGATCCTTGACGTTGCAGTGGATGTCCGCAAGGGTTCACCGCATTACGGGAAATGGGTGGGCGTGGAGCTTTCGGCCGAGGATGGTCGTCAGCTCCTGATCCCGGCAGGCTTCCTGCATGGTTTCGTCACGCGGGAGCCGGATACGCTCGTGTTCTACAAATGCTCGGACTACTACGCGCCTGAATGCGACGGCGGCGTCCGGTTCAACGATTCCGACATCGGCATCGACTGGGGAATCTCCCAGGATGACGCCGTGCTTTCGGCCAAGGATGCGGCGGCGCCCGCCTTTGCCGATTTCGACAGCCCGTTCCCCTATACGGAGTGAGATCGATGAAGATTTTGGTGACCGGCGGAGCCGGCTTCATCGGATCGGCCGTGGTGCGCCGGGCCGTGGCACAGGGCCATGAGGTCGTTAATCTCGACGCGCTGACCTATGCCGCCTGCCTTGACAACGTGGCGGGCGTGTCGGGTTCGAACCTCTATACTTTCGAGCAGGCCGACATCCGCGACCGGGAGGCGCTCGACCGCATCTTCGCCGCCCATGACCCGGATGCGGTGATGCACCTTGCCGCCGAAAGCCATGTGGACCGTTCCATCGACGGGCCCAAGGACTTTATCGAAACCAACGTCACCGGCACGTTCAACATGCTGGAAGCCGCGCGGGCCCACTGGACGAACAAGGGGCGCCCCGAGAGCTTCCGCTTTCACCACATCTCCACCGATGAGGTCTTCGGCACTCTGGGGGAGACCGGCAAGTTCACCGAAGACACGCCCTATGCCCCGAACAGTCCCTATTCGGCTTCCAAAGCCGGGTCCGACCATCTGGTCCGGGCCTGGCACGAGACCTACGGCCTGCCCGTGGTGATGACGAACTGCTCCAACAACTACGGTCCCTTCCACTTCCCGGAAAAGTTGATCCCGGTCGTCATCCTGAAGGCCCTGGCAGGAGAGCCGATCCCTGTCTATGGCAAGGGGGAGAATGTCCGCGACTGGCTCTATGTGGAGGACCACGCCGATGCACTGCTTCTGGTGGTGGAGAAGGGCGAGATCGGACGCAGCTACAACATCGGCGGAGAGAATGAGGCGAAGAACATCGACCTCGTGCGCATGATCTGCCGCATTCTCGACGAGAAGCATCCCGAAGGCGCTCCGCATGAGCAGCTCATCACCTTTGTGAGCGACCGTCCGGGCCATGACCTGCGCTACGCCATCGACCCCTCGCGTATCCGCGAGGAATTGGGCTGGCGCCCTTCCGTCACGCTGGAGCAGGGGCTGGAGAAGACGGTGCAGTGGTATCTCGACAACAAGCCATGGTGGCAGGCCCTGCAGGATCGCGCGGGCGTTGGTCAGCGCTTGGGGACCAAGGCGTGAGGCTTTTGGTCATCGGCAGGACCGGGCAGCTCGCCACGGAGTTGCAGGACCGCGCGGGCGCCGCTCTGGAGGTCACCGCCCTGCCCCGCGACAAGGTTGATCTGACCGACCCGGAGAGCGCGGCCCGCGCAGTCCGGGAGGCGGAGGCCGATGCCGTCATCAACGCCGCCGCCTATACCGCGGTGGACAAGGCCGAGGCGGAGGAGGAGACGGCCCGGCTCGTCAATGCCGCCGCTCCCGCCGCCATGGCCCGTGCCGCAGCCGGGCGCGGGCTGCCGTTTCTGCATGTCTCGACCGATTATGTCTTTGCGGGCGACGGCACGGCGGCCTGGAAACCCGACGACCCGACAGGACCGCTTGGCGTCTATGGACGCACGAAACTGGAGGGGGAGGAGGGTGTCCGCGACGCGGGCGGCACCTCTGCGATCCTGCGGACTTCTTGGGTTTTCTCGGCGCATGGGGCGAATTTCGTCAAGACCATGCTGCGCCTCGGGCGCGAGCGGGAGCGACTGACCGTCGTGGCGGACCAAGTCGGCGGGCCGACACCTGCTGCCGACATTGCCGATGCGCTGATCGTCATGGCCCGCGGACTGATCGCCGATCCGGCGAAAAGCGGCACCTATCACTTCTCCGGCGCGCCGGATGTGAGCTGGGCCGACTTCGCGCGCGAGATCTTCCTGCAGGCCGGCCTGCAGGTGGACGTGGCGGACATCCCCACCTCCGCCTATCCGACGCCGGCGCGACGGCCGGCCAATTCGCGGCTCGACTGTTCCTCCCTCACGGCCGGTTTCGGCATCCCGCGGCCGGACTGGCGGCAGGGGCTGGCGGCTGTCCTCAAGCAACTGGAGACCTGAGATGACGGCACGCAAGGGTATCGTTCTGGCGGGCGGCTCCGGCACCCGGCTCTACCCGATCACCATCGGGGTGTCGAAGCAGCTCATGCCGGTCTATGACAAGCCGATGATCTACTATCCGCTCACCTGCCTGATGCTGGCCGGGATCCGCGAGATCGCGATCATCACCACGCCGGACGATCAGGCGCAGTTTCAGCGGCTTCTGGGGGACGGCTCGCAATGGGGCGTGAGCCTGGAGTGGATCGTCCAGCCCTCCCCGGACGGGCTGGCGCAGGCCTATCTGCTGGCGGAGGAGTTCCTGGCCGGAGCCCCCTCGGCGATGGTGCTGGGCGACAACATCTTTCACGGCGCGGGTCTGCAGGAGTTGCTCAGGTCTGCCGATGAGAAGGAAAAGGGCGGCACCGTCTTCGGCTACCGCGTTGCCGATCCCGAGCGGTATGGCGTTGTCGGCTTCGGTGAAGGCGGGCGCGTTACCCAGATCATCGAAAAGCCGAAGGTCCCGCCGTCCTCCTACGCGGTCACCGGCCTCTACTTCCTTGACGGCACCGCCTCCGCGCGGGCGCGGGACGTCAAGCCCTCGGAGCGGGGGGAGCTTGAAATCACGACGCTGCTGGAAAGCTACCTTGCCGACGACCTGCTGTCGGTCGAACTCATGGGGCGCGGCTTCGCCTGGCTCGATACCGGCACGCATGCAAGCCTTCTGGACGCGGGAAACTATGTCAGGACGCTGGAAGAGCGGCAGGGCCTGCAAAGCGGCTGTCCTGAGGAGATCGCCTACGCCGCTGGCTGGATCACACGCGACCAGTTGCTCGCGCAGGCCAAACGCTTCTCCAAGAACACCTACGGTGCTTATCTCCAACGCCTCGCGGCGGATTGATCCAACGCCCGTGCGCGGCACTATCGCCGCCGCGTGCGGGCGTTGCAGTCTTAGGAATTTCAATCTTGGGAATTAACGTAAAGACGAGAGCCCGCACAGACATGCGGGCATTAAACCAGCGCGAGACGTGTCACGCGGCAAACTTAGGATAACATTCTTGGGGGTATTGAGTGGAGCAGAGGGGGGGTCTACACCAAATGACTTTAATCGCATGAAATCCCTTGATATTTTGGAAGCTAACCTCTAGAAACTGGTCAGAATGGTGCATTGTGGCGGGCGGGAGCAGAAACGCGGGGCGGCGGCTTCTCGTCCTGAAACACAGTCGCTGGTGGTTCCGCAGAGCGACCTCGAAAGCCTGTGAGAGGACCTTCGGAGGCGCTAAGTTCTACATGGTGAACTTGGAGACCTCGGACCTTCGGGCCGCACAGGACCTCCGTGACGATCTGGAGCGGGAGAACTCCGAGACCTTCGCCAACATCCTCTCAGGAAAAACCACGGCGGTAGCGGCCCTGTCTGCAAGGGAGCGCGGAATCTTCGTCCGGGAGGCAATTGCCGCCGTAGCGGATTAGAGGCAGGACGGTCCAGATGGCCCGCCCGGTCCCTACGAGTTGGCCCGATGGTCGGCGGAGGAGACCGCTGATAGCTTCCGGAACGAGGCGGAGCGCACGGCGTTCCTGGACGCACTGCATGGGCGCGATGCGGTGGAGACCCACTTGGAGACGTATCTCGCCGCCGCTCATTTCGCTCCCAAGACCGTTCTGGAGCGTCGTGGGAACATCGGGAAGTTCGCTCAATGGGCCTCTGCACAGCGCTCCGCCCTGACGGTTGACCGCATAGACCGGAAGCAAGCCGGGAAGTATGTCTCCGATGTCATCGACGGTATGCATCCCGCTACGCAGAAAAAGCACTTAGCGGGCCTTCGGAGTTACTGGCGCTGGCTGGCGGCGCGGGGGCACGTCACGCTCCCGGCTGGCGCATTGATGGAATCGGGCTGGCCTTGGGATGGTCAGCAGATGCAACGCAATGGGAAGCGAGTGGAAAGGGGGAGCCGAGAGGAAGAACGTCCGTTCACCGATGCCGAGATCGCGTCACTACTTGCTGCGCCCTTCCCAAAGGGCGTGGATGTCGAACACGCGAACCAGATAAGAGATGCAATCCATATCTCGCTCCTGTCTGGGATGCGGATGGCGGAGGTGTTGACACTATGGATGGAAGAGGTCCGGGAAAGCTCCGATGGAGTAGGATTGGTGTTCGACATTCAGCAGGGCAAGACCGATGCATCGGTCCGCCCGATGCCTGTCCATTCCGACCTTATATCCATCGCTCAGCGCCGCTTACGGGATCAGAGGGGACACAGGTGCCGCGCGACAATCAGGGTGAGATTCCGCGTCAATCTGGGTGAGACGCCGT
>NZ_DAMDHB010000029.1:0-51303 GCF_032102465.1 Haematobacter sp.
CACCCGGCCTCGAAACCACCTCTTCCGCCAAATCTGCCTAGGAGAAAGCGCCGCATCGCTCTGAGGCGTCGGACCCGACTTTCCTGGTAGCTCCGGCGGCTTGGGTGCAGATGGCCGCGAACGATCCATCTGCTCACTCGAATAATACGTTCAAGACACCCAACGGCTGTGAAGATATCGTGGCCTATCTTCGCGGAATTGTGAGATAGGTTCGGGCGAGCTTGGGAGGGTATACCCGCCTGGGTGTCAGACGAGTTTTAGCGCTCCTCGCTACCCGGAGAGGACGCATCCGGCAGGCAGACCCTTCCCGCACAGCAGTCTTCCATTAGAAATCGCAGCAGGCCGTTCAGGGCATCGAACTCGGCGGTGTAGAGGATCGACCGGCTTTCTCGGCGCGAGGACACCAGGCCCGCACGCTCCAGCTCTTTCATATGGAAGCTGACATTCGATGCGGTGACCCCGGCTTGTTCGGCGATCAGGCCCGCAGCCAAACCTTCCGGCCCCGCGACGACCAGCATCCGCAGGATGCGCAGGCGGGTTTCCTGAGACAGGGCCCCGAAGGACAAGAGCGCTTGACGTTCATCCATTATTTGACGATCCTAGAAGTGTCGAATCAATAGGTATCGCAAATGACGGTCCAAAGCAACATCGGCGCGCCGACCGGCGCGGCCGACCCGCAAGATATCACCATCGGCGAGCTTCTCGAGGCCCTCCGCAACGTCGAGGATCGGCCCTTGGTCTTCACCTATGACGGCCAGGAGGTGCGACCCGGTTACCACGTCACCGAGGTGAAGGCCGGGCAGTTTCGCGCGCTGGATTGCGGCGGAAACCCGGAGGCCTGGACGGAGATCTTCGTCCAGCTCTGGGACGTCAATGAGGATCGGGCGCATATGCCCGCAGGACTTTTCACCAGGATCATCGGCAAGGTTATCGATCATGTGTCTCTCGACCCACAGGCGAAACTGACCTTCGAGGTCAGTGACGCGGTGAGGCCGATGCAACTGCATCGCGCGGCTTACCCCAGCCTCGCGGACGACCGCGTGATCGTTGCGCTGTCACCGCGCCCGGCAAGCTGCAAACCACGCGACCGCTGGCTTGATGACCAGAAGGCCGCTTCGGCCTGCTGCGCACCCGTGGCGAAACAGAGCTGCTGCGGGTGATGTGGGAATGGACGTCATCATCTACCACAATCCGGAATGTGGCACCTCCCGGAACACACTCGGGCTGATCCGCAATGCCGGTATCGAGCCGCATGTGATCGAATATCTGAAGACCCCGCCGTCGCGGATCATGCTGGAGAGCCTGGTGGCGCGGATGGCAACCCCGCTGCGCGCGCTGCTGCGCGAAAAGGGCACGCCCTTCGCGGACTTGGGTCTTGGCGACCCAGCACTGACGGAGGCGCAGATCCTCGACGCGATGCTGGAACATCCGATCCTGATCAACCGTCCCATCGTAGTGAGCCCCAAGGGGGTGCGCCTCTGCCGCCCCTCCGAGGCGGTGCTGGATCTCTTACCGCCCCAGCTGGGCGCATTCTCGAAAGAAGACGGCGAGCCGGTGGTCGATGCGAATGGAAATCGCGTCCTGCCGGAAGCGCCCTGAACGGAGTTCATCCCTTATGACGTCCCCTCAACCGACCAGACGGCTGTCCTTTCTGGACCGCTGGCTGACGCTCTGGATCTTTGCGGCCATGGCGATTGGCATCGCCCTGGGCACTGTATGGCCGGGGCTGCCGGTCGCACTCAACGACCTTTCGATCGGCACGACCAATATCCCGATCGCCATCGGCCTGATCCTGATGATGTATCCGCCCCTGGCAAAGGTCAGGTATGAGGAGTTGCCGCGGGTGTTCCAGGATCGCCGGGTGCTGATCCTGTCGCTGATCCAGAATTGGATCATCGGTCCGGTCCTGATGTTCGTTCTCGCCGTCATCTTCCTGCACGATCAGCCGGAATACATGACCGGACTGATCCTGATCGGGCTGGCACGCTGCATCGCCATGGTGCTGGTCTGGAACCAGCTCGCCCGGGGCGACGGCCAGTATGTGGCGGCGCTGGTCGCCTTCAACTCGGTGTTCCAGATCCTGTTCTTCTCGGCCTACGCCTGGTTTTTCCTGTCGGTCCTGCCGCCGCTGTTCGGGCTGGAGGGAAGCGTGATCGACGTGAGCTTCTGGACGATCACGGAGGCGGTGCTGATCTATCTTGGAATCCCGTTCCTCGCCGGTTTCCTGACCCGCCGGATCCTCGTCGCGCACAAAGGCGAGGCCTGGTATGAAACCGCCTTCCTGCCGCGCATCGGCCCGATCACCCTGGCGGCGCTTCTGTTTACCATCGTGGCGATGTTCAGCCTGAAAGGCGGCGATGTCGTCGCGCTGCCGACGGATGCTCTTCGCATCGCCGTGCCGCTGGCGCTCTACTTCATCATCCAGTTCCTGGTCAGCTTCGCCATGGGCCGGATGATCCAGGCGGATTATCCGCGCACCACCGCCATCGCCTTCACGGCGGCCGGGAACAACTTCGAGCTGGCCATCGCGGTGGCCATCGCCGCCTTCGGCCTCGCCTCGCCCGTAGCCTTTGCCGCGGTGATCGGCCCCTTGGTCGAAGTGCCCGCGCTGATCCTGCTGGTCCATGTCGCCCTGCGGCTCGGGCGGCGCTGGTTCCCGGACGCGCCTCCGGCTGAGGAGGTCCGCGCATGACCGATCTGCCGAACCTGACTGATGCCGTTCAGCTGCCGTCACTAGCGGACCTGACCGGCCCCGCATCCGGCCACCCGCCCCGCATTCTGCTCCTCTATGGCTCGCTGCGGGAACGGTCCTACAGCCGCTTTCTCACCCAGGAAGCGGAACGGCTGCTCCGGCACTTTGGCTGCGAGACACGGGTGTTCGACCCTAAAGGGCTGCCCTTGCCGGATGAGACCGATGCCGATCACCCGAAGGTGCAGGAGCTGCGCGAGCTTTGCCTCTGGTCCGAGGGCCAGGTCTGGACAAGCCCGGAACGCCACGGCGCGATGACCGGCGTCATGAAAAGCCAGATCGACTGGATTCCGCTGTCCATGGGTGCGGTCCGCCCGACCCAAGGCCGGACACTGGCGGTCATGCAGGTCTCGGGCGGCAGCCAGAGCTTCAATGCGGTCAAT
This sequence comes from Haematobacter sp., assembly GCF_032102465.1. Classification (NCBI taxonomy): domain Bacteria; kingdom Pseudomonadati; phylum Pseudomonadota; class Alphaproteobacteria; order Rhodobacterales; family Paracoccaceae; genus Haematobacter; species Haematobacter sp. The sequence continues at coordinate 3,133 of NZ_DAMDHB010000029.1, forward strand.
CAGATGCGCATCTTGGGGCGCTGGATGCGGATGCTGACCATCCCGAACCAGTCCTCCGTCGCCAAGGCCTATGAGGAGTTCGACGCGGCAGGAAGGATGCGGCAATCGCCCTATTACGACCGGGTGGTCGATGTGATGGAAGAGCTGGTAAAGTTCACCCTTCTGACCCGGGACATCTCCGGGCACCTCACCGACCGCTACAGCGAACGCAAAGAGGCGGCGGCCAAATTGCACCATCGCCTCAACCTCGGGGCCGCGACGTGAGGCAAGCCCCAATCGTGGCCGCCCTGGGCGTCACGCAGATCATCGGCTACGGGTCGATCTATTACGCCTATCCTATCCTCGCGCCCGCGATTGCGGCCGAGTTCGGCGTGCAGGAGCCGGTCCTATTCGGCATCCTCTCCGCGGGCCTTCTCCTCGGCGGGCTGGCCTCTCCGGTGCTCGGGCGTCAGATCGACCGGTTCGGCGGGGCGCAGGTCATGTGCGCGGGCAGCCTGGCGATGGCGCTGCTGAGCCTGCTCATCGCCGGATCCCCGAACATCTATGTGTTCGGGGGCCTGACACTTCTGATCGAGCTCCTTAGCTTTGCGGTCCTCTATGACGCGGCGTTTTCCGTCCTGGCGCAGAAGAGGCCCAATGACACGCGGCGCGCGATCACCAATCTGACCCTGATCGCAGGCTTCGCCTCGACGATCTTCTGGCCGGTATCGGGCTGGCTTGTCACAGAGATCGGCTGGCAGGGAGCTTACCTCGTCTTTGCGGCACTTCACCTGTTCCTGGCCGTGCCCTTGCACGGCTGGATCTCCGCGGCGCCACGTTCGGCCGAGAAGGCTGCGGTTGAAGAGCAGAGGCCGAAACCAGACGAGAGATACATCCCTCTTAAGGGCCGAACCGCGCGGCGCGCCTTCATCCTTCTTGGGATCGCCTTTGGGCTGACAGGCATGGCGATCTCGGCCCTGGGTGTCCACCTTGTCCTCGCCCTGCAATCTCTCGGCCTCGGAAGCTCATCCTACCTGATTGCCATGCTGATGGGGCCGGCACAGGTCGCCATTCGGGTGGTGGATGCCACCCTGTGGCGCAACCAGCATCCGCTCCTCGTCGCCATCGTGTCCAGTGCGGCCATCCCGGCGGCGCTCGCCCTCCTGCTGCTACCGGGGCCGGCAATGATACTGGCCGTTTGCTTCGCGATCAGCTTCGGTGCGGGTCAGGGCCTGTCGAGCATCGTGCGCGGCGCGGTGCCGGTGGCGTTGTTCGGGTCAGAGGGAACAGGGCAGAGGCTGGGCCGCCTAGCCGCTATCCGCAGCGTGTTGGGTGCCTCTGCCCCGTTTCTATTTTCCTGGATTGCCTCAGCATCCTCGATGCCGTTTGCTATCGGCATCGTAATGACGGTGGGCCTGTGCGGCCTTGGAGCGCTGGTATGGCTTTATCGTGAGCTTCGGCTGGCAGAGAAGTATGGTGCAAGGTGAAATAACGAAGAGTGGCAGAGCATCCACTTGGTCGGCTTTGTTGCAAAAATCGGTCGTTGTTGAGATGTGCTCCTTTTCCGCTTTGTAATTAGGCCACGCGTTTGATCTCGGCGGTGCCGAGTGCATTGAAGCGGTTCATGAGTGCTACGCGGGTCTGGACTTCAGCTGTCTGGCGATCCGGATCACGTGATGCGATACGTTCCCCGAATGCCTTGAGACACTTCATCTTTGCCTCTATCCGACTTCGGGCATGATCTCCGGACCAGCGTTTCCAGGCTGCCCGCCCTATGCGTTGTACAGCCTTGAGGGTCTCGTGGGCGGGACAGCTCTCCCTCCATAGTCGGCCGCTCTTGCGGATGGGTATGACCGCTGTGCCGCCGCGCTCCAGGATCGCGGTGTCGCATCCCCTTGTGTCAAAGGCACCGTCGTAGATCCAACCGTGCGCGAGTCATATCGCTATGCCCGCAGTTCATGACTTCTCGATCCGCCGCAGGTCAGCGACGAGTTAGACATCATTTCTGTATGATGGGAACAGCTACAGCCCGAAACGCCCTCAGTTTCGCAGGCCAAGCGCTTTCAGCCAAGCATCGACCTGACCGAAGGCATCTCGCTGCCATTGATCCGCATCTCGGCCACCCAGTATCTGGCTGTCCTCCACAAAGCGACGAACGCTGGTGGGACCAAAGCCTTCAATGGCGTCAAACTTTCCGTCGATGTAGCGGTATCCTGTAACTGCGCTGATGTGCTCCACCAACGGCCTGCACGCGGCGGCTAAGGCGTCTACACCCTCGGGATAGTTACGGATGCAGTAGTATATGTCGTAGGCGTCCTTCTGCTTAAGGCGGTTCTGCAGCGCATGCCCTTTCATCGCGAGCAAAGCAGGCACCGAACAAACCGCCAGCTCAACGGTGTTGCGACCGCCGTTAGGCATGGTGCCATCAATCGAGACCAGTTCGTGAAAACGAATGGCCAAATCTGCTCCGTCGGCTCGCTGCACAGCAAAGTCTGCGATGATCGGCGGATTATTCTTCACGACCTCTGCGTCGCGCGGCATCAGAAAATCAACTACGACATCAATTCCAGGACCGTCGTCACGAGCCGAAACGGTCCGGACGAGCTGAAACCTTCTGAAGCCAGCTCGCTGACTGTAACCTTGCGCCATTAGCGCTTCGACCAGCGTGGCGTATTCACCGTCCCCCAATGCTTCTGCGTCGAGGCTCAGATCGACGTCAAGCGTGCCGACATGAGGCATTTCCTCGTTTTCGAGCAAGAGCCAGGGAACCGCACCCCCGATAACCGCAAACTTTCCACGGAAACTTCCGAGCACCTGGCCTATTTCTATCAAAACGCTTTTGACTGCCTCGGTGGTGCGGTCATCATAGTCGTTGGCAGATTGCGGGTCTTGCGGCATTACTACCAACTCAATTTCTCCTGCCGCAAATGTTCAGCAGCCTCTTTACCTCTTTCACCGCTAGCAGACAAATCGAGATAGGTCTGGACCGCACCCGTACAACGGATGCCTTCCGCAGGCATAATCGTATCTCGGAACAGGCCATCGTCCTTCAAGACCGTGATCGCCACATTTTCTCCCTTGGCTGTGCGCTCGAGCCCCAGTTCCGCGACGAGACGCTCGAGCCCATCATTGTCACAATAGAAAAACTGCGTGGAATGCCGCCCGAACGGAGCGATCCACTGTGCCGCTGAAAACGACGCAAGAACGACTGTGCCGCCTTTCGCTCGCGCGCCAACTACTTTCCCGATGGCTTGTTGCAATGCGCTCCCATGGAGTGGCGTATAGAATCGCAGGCGCTTGCCCATCGGAGGCTCGTAATCTTCAGCCCAAGCATCCAACAATTGATCAGGTTCCGAAATAGCGAGGCCACCGTCCACAACACTGGCCCACTCTCTCGCCAGCAGCGCATTCCGGACATTGCTCACATGCCCGATGCTGACCCCTGCCGCCTCTGAGATATCCGTGACCCGCCATGGGCGCGCAGGATCCTGCAGCATGACACGAAGAACCTGCGACGCCTTTGGCTTGAATAACGACTTCATTTCACGTGCCTCTGCCGCCGGAGAACCAGCAGCTTCGCGCTCGATGAAGGTATTCCCAAAGATCAGTCGAGCATTGCCATGCAAGTCGACATAGCTGACGTCATCATCGACACAGAGCTTTCGGGCTTGTGGCGACAGGTAGGGCGCTATCAGAACTGAGACCCATTGGGAGTTGTTGTGCTGACGGTACTCGTCCATTTCGTGCAGAGCTGCCCGCACATGGCGGGGCTGTCCGTTGGAAGTTATCTCGCAGACGAGCGTCCAGTCTTGACCTCCAGCTGTAATGTCGACCACCAGATCCAGCCTGTGATCCCTGTCGACATGCATCTCGAGTGTGTGGCTATGAATGTTGAGCCTGGGCACACGATCCAACAGGCTCAGCAGGGCCGCCTGAGCTTGCTCTCCAAGTCCTATCACTGGTCGACCACCTTTCAGCATTCGCTGAAACTATGCCAACCAGTGAAAGTTGGCAAGATATTTCATCGAAATCCTTCATTTCAGCACACGTTGAAAACCTCAACATCGCTGAAATTTCCCGATGCCTTGCCAGATCGACATGTTCGGCCAAACGCCTAGCCGCCCTGAAACTCTTGGCAATCCAATGCCGGCAGGAACGGACAGACCCTCGTAGCCTACTCTGCGTCTTCCCCCGTAGCCTCGCGCTCCTCTCCGAAGACCGGCATGTCAGAAATGCCACCGCCGTCCTTTTGCAGCAGGCCCGCATCCTCGAGCGCCTCCATGTCCGGCAGATCGCGCAAGGTGTCCAACCCGAAATGCTCTAGGAAACCCGCCGTCGTCACATATGTATAGGGGGCACCCGGCTCGGGACTGCGGGGACCACGGGCAATGAACCCGTTGCGATGCAGGCGGCCGATCACGTCCCGGCTGACCTCTCGCCCCACCATCCGGGAAATCTCGCCACGGGTCACCGGCTGCAGATAGGCGATCGCTGTCAGCACGAGACCCTCGGTCGGAGAGAGTGGCCGCGTCTCATCAAGGCTACCACGCACGGCCCGGATTGCATCTGAGAACCTGGCGCGCGTGCGGAACTGCCAGCCGCCGGCGACCCGGGCTATCTCGTAGGGCCGGTCGTTCAACTCGCTGGAGATGTCCTCGATCAGGAGATCGATGCTGCACTCGCGCCCGACAATCCCGGCCAATGCTTCGCGCCCGACGGGATCGGCTGAGGCGAAGAGGACGGCTTCAATCCGACCCATCCAAGTTCGCCAGCGCAGTGCTTGCGGCAAATCCGCGAGCTCCGTGTCGAGAGCAATCCCTTCCGCGCGCGCCATGGTCAGAGCCCGAACAACCGGAAGCCGGGACGGCCGCTCAGTTCGCGCACCGCACCCTCCGACATCAACCGTTCGAACAATCGCCTGCTCGCCCAACGGGACATCTTCGCCGAACTCCAGGAGCCAGATACCGCATCATCGCCACGTAGCAGAGCCAGTACCTCGCCAGCGCCTTTGGCCCGAAGTTTCGGCTCGATCTGATCCAGGCGCTGCGCGATCACGGCCATCCCGGCAGCCAGCCGACAAGCCTCGGCCGCACCACTCGCCGCCGCAAGAAGGATCGCACGCTCGAAACCATCACCGCCCGGCCGGGACCGCCCCCTCCCGGGACCAAAACGCATGAAAGAAGCATGAATCTGGTTCGCGAGAACCGGGACCGGCAACGACCATCGCATCCGCATCGAAAGTGCGAGATCGGCGGCCCACCATGCCAAAGCCTCCGCATCCGCCTGCCGCGCCACGATGGCAGTCGCTACCCTGGCAGCCGTGACCGGGGCTGGCGCCTGGAAGCCCAGAAGTTCCGTGAGCACCTCGGGAAGATCTCCGAGCGCTTCCGTCCATCTGACGCCGAGCAACCCGGCGGCGCTCCGCAACCGCTCTTCGTCGAAGGACGCCGAACGTCGGCACACCCGCCGCCAGGCTAGCAGTACATTTCCTGCCGGTCCGGGCTCGCTTCCGGACGGTTGCAGGCACCAGCCATCCCGTAACGCATTTTCGTCTTCCCGACGCCCCAGCAACCGAACCGTTGCAGCCGCCGCTTTGAGCGCCAGACGATGCCGCCATGCCCCACTCCAGGAGGTCTCGCTGCGCACAAGATTATCCAGTGCGGACAAGGCGCTACCTGCCATAAAGGAGGCTTCGACATCCGACGAGACCGCGGCCCTCGGTACCGCCCAGGCAGGAACTTGGTAAGCGGCGCAATGGTGTCCCGATGCCGGTTCAATCTTCTTGTTCATAGCCCCGGAAGCTAGCGCGCATGTGCGCTTTATGCCAGTATTATTGCGAATTACCGCACCACATGTCTGGGTGTGTATATGTCCAATAAGATTGCATTATCGGTCATTATGTTCTTCTATAGCGAAATGCGCTCCAGGACCCAGAAAATGCCCCGAAATCCCACCCAAGACGCGCCAGCGAGGCCGTGCAGAACGCGAGCTTCTGTCTGCGCTTTTCCGGCGGCATCGCGCCTCAGCGCGCACACGCCGGCGCGTGCCGCCCAAGGAGATGGCCATGACAGATGAGGCATCCGATCTGGAAGACGCGAAGAGGGGCGCCCCCTCCCCTGCCCAGCTCGACCACCAGCCCCCTGCCCTGCGAGATCTCACTGAGCGGGCGCGCGGCTATGCTGCGGCCGCAAGTTCGGCCAACACCCGCAAGGCCTATGCTGCCGACTGGAAGCATTTCGCCGGATGGGGCCGGCGCGAGGGGTTGGACGCGCTGACGCCAAACCCGCAGGTCGTCGGCCTCTATATCACCGCCTGCGCTTCCGGCGCGAAATCGGTTGGCGGACGCAAGAACGCGGTCTCGACCATCGAGCGCCGCCTTTCGGCGCTGGTCTGGGCCTACACCCAACGGGGCCTGAACCTTGACCGGCGCGACCGTCATATCGCGACGGTCCTTGCCGGTATCCGCAACAGCCATGCCGCCCCGCCGCGCCAGAAGGAGGCGATCCTGCCCGAGGATCTTTTGGCCATGCTGGAAACCTGCGATCGGGGCACCCTGCGGGGCCTGCGGGACCGGGCCATGTTGCTGATCGGCTTTGCCGGGGGATTGCGACGGTCCGAGATCACCGGGCTGGACGCGGGCCGGGATCAGACCGAGGACGGGCGCGGCTGGATCGAGGTTCTGCCCGGCGGGTTGCTCGTCACTCTGCGCGGCAAAACCGGCTGGCGCGAGGTCGAGATCGGTCGCGGGTCGTCACCCGCAACCTGCCCGGTCAAGGCGCTGGAGGACTGGCTGAAGTTCGCGCGTATCAGCCAGGGACCACTGTTCCGTCGTGTCACCGGCGGCGGAAAGGAACCCGGCGCGTTCCGCCTTAATGACCGCGAGGTCGCAAGGCTGGTCAAGCGGGCCGCTCAAACAGCGGGACTGCGGGGCGATCTGCCCGAGAAGGACCGCCCTGCCCTCTTCTCCGGCCACAGCCTTCGCGCCGGTCTCGCCTCCTCAGCCGAGGTCGACGAGCGTCATGTCCAGAAGCAGCTCGGCCACGCCAGCGCCGAGATGACCCGCAGGTATCAGCGCCGCCGCGATAGGTTCAGGGTGAACCTGACCAAAGCAGCAGGTCTATAACTAAACGTCCGGGATGCGACTACGGCTCCAGAGACCCTGCACGCTCGAGCAATTCGCAGAGTCGCTCGACATCAGCGGTGCTGTCAAAGCTTGCGACAAGTTTTCCTCTCCGTCCACCGCGCGTCAGGGAGATGCCGACAGGCATACCCATGGCAATCGATACACGATGCAGCAGCTCAGGGCTGATATTTTGAACTTGCCCGCCGACGTTTTGCTTCACGACTGGACGCAGATCCTCGCGCTTGACGAGAAGCTCAACCTCGCCAACCGATAGACCTTGTTCCACTACCTACTGTGCGAGCTCAATGGGCAGCTTCGACGTTATCAGCGCACATGCCTGCCCCCTCGGCAGCCGCTTGTCACGCAACACATCTCTAGCACTGGCTCAGACAGCGACAGCAAGCGGAGAAGATTGGCGATATGGCTCCTGCTCTTGGATATCGCATCTGCGAGCTGCTCTTGAGTATGCCCAAATCGGTAGATCAGCAGTCGATACGCCTCGGCCTCTTCTAGAGGACTCAATTTTGCCCGTTGAATGTTTTCTATCAGCGCCACTTGAAGCACTTCATCATCGTCGAAGTCTCTGACGACCACCGGCACCACCGAAAGGCCGGCTAATTGGGCCGCACGCCAACGGCGCTCTCCTGCATCAATCTGGTAGCCACCAGTTTGATGTAGCTGTCTTCCTACCAGTGGCTGAATCACTCCCTTCTGCCGGATTGATTCCGCTAGTTGAGCCAGTGACTCGCTGTCGAATTTCTTTCTGGGCTGATCTGGGTTGGCAGAAACCTTCGAGACCGAGACAACTTGCCCCAAAGGAGCACCGGAGCCTTCAGGTACGGTAAGCGGGGCCTCGGCAGCGGCCAGAAACGTCGAGAGGCCACGTCCAAGGCGGCGGGTTTAAGGAGATTCGCTTACTCTTGTTTGCCTTCCTGACATACCCCAGCAGGACGGCAGCCATGCCTAGAAGCTCAGCAATCTGCGGCGACCGTTTACAACTGTAAAATGTTCGGGCAGCCTCGCCATGCATCTAGTCTCTGTGCGCCAGCATAGACACTATATGCAGGAAACTCTTGACATAAGTCCGTGAATCACCGCCATTGTCATCAAGTGGCGTGAAAAAGGCCACATTTTCGGATTTGAGGCAACCAGATGATTCCCGTGACACCGCTATCCGCGGATCGCCCGTCAGCACTCGCTACTGACATCTCTGAGCGACTGAACGCCGCGATCAGGGAGCATCTCCTTGCTGCGTTCGCTCCAGACAACACCAAGACACTTCGCGAGTTCTCGGCCCCAGAGGTTGCGGAACTGCTGGATGTTTCCGGGCAGTTCATGCGGAAAGTTCATGCAGACGGCGTTCTGCCAGAACCCGCAACCAACCGTGGAGGACGCCGCTACTACTCCGGTCAGGAGATACTGCAGGCGCGCGAGATTCTTGAGCGAACCTCCCGGAAGAAGGGTCACTACTTGCCACGCCGGATGGAGGGCGAAAAGCTTCAAGTCTGGCAGCTGATGAACTTCAAGGGAGGGTCGAGCAAAAGCACGACGACGATCCACCTTGCCCACTACCTCGCATTGCAAGGCTACCGGGTACTGGTCGTTGACCTCGACCCCCAAGGCTCGCTGACGTCCATGTGTGGTATCAGCCCCGAGATCGAGTTCGATGGGCTCACGATTTATGATGCGATCAAATATGAAAACCCTTCGCCGATGGCAGACGTGATCGTGCAAACCTATTTCCCCGGGCTCGCGATCGCCCCTTCCCGGCTTGTCCTGTCAGAGTTCGAGACGGAATCCGCGGTTCATTCCAACCCCGAAAGGCCTTTTTACTTCCGGATCCGCGATGCACTCGCCCAGGTCGAGGCTGACTACGACCTGGTCCTGATGGATAGCCCTCCGCAACTTGGCTTCCTGACGATTTCCGGTATGGCCGCCGCGACCTCGATAATTGTCCCGATGACCCCATCGATGTTGGACGTTTCGTCCACTGCGCAGTTCCTTGAACTGGCAGGTGCTTACATGGGCGTCATCGAAGATGCCGGCGCGGAGCTCAACTACGATCACTTTAAGCTTCTCATCACCCGCGATGAACCCACGGACATCCCATCTCAGCAGATCACCTCGTTCATGCGGGCCCTGTTTCAGGATCGCGTCATGTCAGCCACCGCTCTCAAGAGCACGGCAATCAGTGACGCGACCATGCTCAAACAGTCTCTCTATGAGGTAGTTCGCTCAGATATGACCAGGGCAACATATGACAGGGCTCGGGGCTCGATGGACGCTATCGGCCGCGAGATCGAGACGATGGTCCGGCAAACCTGGGGGCGTAAGTAATGGCTCGCAAATCACTCAGCGGGATGACAGGCATCGCCAGTACGATCGCGCGCTCCACCACCTCGCCATCCGAGCGGTCGACCAAGATCACCGCGCCTGCACTCGGCGCCCTGCAGGGATCTCTCGCCGCAATTCGCGAGATTGAACCTAATTTGATCGACGACTGGGGACCTGTTGACCGGCTTACACCGTTTACAGCTGTAAACGATGATGAAGCGAATGACGGCCTCGAGAGCCTTACGAACAGCATCCGGGATCAGGGACAGCAGGTGCCAATACTGATCCGTCGGGCGAAGGCAGAAGGTCGCTACGAGGTCATTTACGGACGACGCCGGCTCGCCGCGTGTCGTGATCTGGGCATTAAAGTCAGAGCCAACGTCCAAGATCTGGATGACGCTACAGCGCTCATAGCTAAGGGCCTCGAGAACGCTGCCCGAAGGAACCTATCCTTCTATGAGCGGGCCCGGTTCGCCCAAGCGATCCTCGATGCCGGCCATCAACCAACAACAGCGAAGGCGGTGCTTAACCTGTCCTCCGCAGGTCTTTCCCACCTAACAAAAGTCACCCAGGCCGTACCTGCAGACGTCGGTTCGCTCATTGGTGCCGCACAGAGGTCCGGACGACCAAAATGGACTGCGCTGGCAGAACTCTTCATCGCTGGGAAGCTGACCGAGAAGACGGCTGATCGAATCCTGAGGACCGCAAATGAACGCCTGACCTCCGACGAGCGCTTGGACCATCTCATTCGCGAGGCGACAAAGCGCGGTGCACGACATGACGACATCGCCGAGAGCACCCCAGTCGACGGCGTCACGATCCGTTCTGGACGCAGCTCGGTGACGCTAACCGTAAAGCGAAGCGGAGCAACTGCCGAGTTCGCTTCCTGGCTGGACACCCGGCTTCAGGATTTCATCAAACAATCCTACGCGGAGTTCAGATCAAGTTCTCCGCAGGACGACGAATAACCAAACGAGGCAGAGCAGAAAGGAGGAAAGGCTAACAAAACAAAACCCCCGAAGCTGTGAAGCTCCGGAGGCTGCCGCGCCGAAGCGCATTCTCGATTAGACACCCTGAATCTAGCAGCCCCCGAATCACGAATCAAGAGCAACGCTTCCGAGCGAACGGGATAGTTTTGTCTGCTGATCATTATGAAGCACATCACATCCACGGTCCTTGCGGCCGGGGCGCAGGCGAACTGTGCCAAATCTGCGGAGCACTCGCTCCCCGGCATGGGCTCGATCACCCTGCAGCCAGCATTCCGACCTATCTCTCGTCGTGACATCATGGCCGCGGTCAACACATGCAGCCGCGATCTCGGCATCCGGCAAGGCGCGGTCATTGTCTTGGACGCTCTGTTGAGCTGTCTTCCCTGCAAGAGCGCAGATGGCCGAGAAATGCCAGTTTCTCCGACCACCCTGCTCACGGTCTATGCCAGCAACGAAACCCTGTGCTTCCGCGCCAAGGGCCTCACCGACCGCCAGTTGCGGCGGCATCTGGAGACACTCGAAGCCGCCGGCTTGATCCGGCGCCGTGACAGTGCAAATGGTAAGCGCTTCCCTGTGATGCAGCACGGCAAACCGATCGGCGCCTTCGGGCTAGACCTATCGCCCCTCTTCGCGCAGTCCGACGAGTTGCTCGCCCTTGCCCTGCGCCGCCGCGAGGAGGCAGACGAATTGCGCGGGCTGCGGGCCCAGATCCTCAGACTTCGCGCGGCCTGCGCCGAACTCCACTTGAGCGACACTGTCGCCACCTTCATCGACGGACTACGCAACCTCGTGCGGCGTACCTCACTGACACTCGTGGAGGCTCGGGCAGCTCTCTCGCAACTGACCGCTGTCCTCTCGTCACATGCAGCCCCACAAGCAGTCGTCCAATACGAAGTTGAAGAGGTTGAGCAGCGCCTGCACTCCAAAGCGGAAGCCGCTGATGCTAAATCCTGCGCGGAGACCACCACGGACCGCGCTCCAGACCAAGCGGTTCTCCAAGCCTTTCAGGCCCTCACCGCAAAAACTTGCGGCCTGCCGCCAACCGAACAAAAGCCCGCCTCTGACGGACAGAATGTCCGCCACATAGAGCAAGACTCAGATACAAAAAAAAGAAAGCGAGAAGTCGATGACCTTCCAAGTTGGAGAGCCCTGACCGAGGTCAGCGCTTTCTATGAAGAGCCAACAAGCGCCCAAGAGGCCAAACGCATCGCTTTCGAATTCGGAAGCATGCTGAGAGTAAGCCAGGAGATCCTCGCCAGCGCTGCAAGCAAGCTCGGGCTTTGGGAACTTCTCAGGCTTGAAAACCGCATGGCAAAGCAGATCGGAACCATCCTCAACCCTGATGCTTATGTGAGATCCGTCCTGCGGGCGTGATCCCTGACTGTGATCGGGTGGCCCTGAAACAGCAGGATAGACCGTTCGTGAGGAATCGGATAGGTTCGTTGATTGTTCTCATGCGGAAACGCTGCGAGGTGGAGTGATGTGCAATCTTTACGCTCAGACCAAAAGCCAGGACGCGATGCGTCAGGTCTTTCGGGGCGTGCTCGAAGACGGTGAGGATCTGATCGATACCGCAGGCAATCTCGCGCCTGCATCCGGCATCTTCCCCGACTATGCCGCGCCGATCATTCCCCGCGGTGAAGGACGGGATTGGACTTTGACCACGGCCCGATGGGGGATGCCGACGCCACCCGTCTGTCTGGCCGGCAAGCGCACAGACCCCGGCGTCACAAATATCCGCAATGTCAGCTCACCCCATTGGCGCAGATGGCTTGGCGTGGAACATCGCTGTCTCGTTCCATTCACCAGCTTTTCCGAACTCGACGCCCGACCCGGCGCACCTCGCAACAACCCGGTCTGGTTTGCCCTCGGCAAGGACCGCCCGATCGCCTTCTTCGCTGGCATCCACACCGAGTTGACTTCGGTCAGAAAGCTGAAGGAGGGAGAGGTGACAACTGACCTCTTCGGCTTTCTGACCTGTGAGCCAAATGAAGCAGTTCGACCAGTGCATCCCAAAGCCATGCCGGTGATCCTCACGCGCCCGGATGAATGGCGCTGCTGGCTGACCGCGGATACGAGCGAGGCTTTGAAGCTTCAACGGCCGCTGGCCAATGGTCTTCTCGAAATAGCCGCCGAGGGCACACGTGCGGAACCTGCGTGACCGTCTGCAGGCTGGAAGTGATGATTTGCTTCACCTGGTGAAGGGCCGCGTCCACGAAGTCGAGGGCCGGGGCCGAACCGGCTTTGCGCTGTTCCAGACCACGAGATTGCCAGGGCCGGTCTTCTGGATCGTGCTGGCGCATGATCGCGACCGGCCGATGCCGGGATCCCTGCCAGACGGTGTTGCCGAGCGGTTGCACTTCATCGAGGCGAGGGGCGAGACCGATCTGCTCTGGACGGTCGAAGAAGCGCTACGGGCGCGGCCAGTATCTTTGGTGATCGCCGCTCCAGAGAAACCAATCTCACTGACCGCGGGCAGGCGGCTCCAGCTGGCAGCCGAGGCCGGAGGCACCACTGGCCTGATGCTGATCCAGGAGGGCAGGGGAAGCAGTGCCGCCGAGACCCGCTGGAAATGTGATCCGCTACCCTCGCCTCTGGACTCGACTCGTCATCGCTGGATCCTTAATAAGAACAAAAGAGGAACAATCGGAATCTATGATGTGAGTTGGAATGGCACGACGGCTGCTGTCCATCTGGTTCCCCAGGCTGGCGAGCGACATCAGCCTGAGGGTCCGCCCCGTTGAGGGGCCTTTCGCGTTGACGCTCCGGGCGTCGAACGCGGAACATCTGCATTGCCTCAACAGCACCGCAAGCGCCGTCGGGCTCCACCCTGGCATGCCGCTGACCGATGCGCGTGCGGTGTGCCCTCGCTCTCCACGCGGCCCGCCGATCTGATCCGGGAGGGCAGGGCGCTTGAAGGCCTGCGGAGGTGGGCCAGCCGTTACGGGCCTCATGCCGCGAAAGACGGAACGGATGGGTTGATCGTCGATGTTTCGGGCGGGCCGCATCTCTTCGGTGGCGAGGTCGTGCTTCTGGCCGATCTTGAGGCTCGTCTCGAAAGGGCAGGGGTCTCATCGAAAAGCGCCATTGCCGAGACCCGGGGCGGAGCCTGGGCACTTGCTCGCCGTGGTGGCGGGGTGATCCCGGAAGGCGGGTTGCTCTCTCGGCTGGGCCCGACGCCAGTGAGCGCGCTGCGGATTGAAGCTCCGGTCGCCGACGGTCTGACCCGCCTCGGACTGCACAAGATCGCCGACCTGACCGCTGTGCCCCGGGCACCACTGGCGCGCCGGTTCGGCGCTGAACTTCTTCGCCGTCTCGATCAGGCGCTTGGGACCCAGGCCGAGCCTGTCGCAGCCGAAGCGGATGCGCCGCATTTCGGGGTGCGGATGACCTTGCCCGAGCCGATCGGGCTCACGGCCGATGTGATGGGGGTGCTCGACCGGCTGCTTGTGCGGCTTTGCGACAAGCTCACATCGGCCCAGATGGGCGCGCGGGCTGTCCGGCTGGAACTGCACCGCGTTGATCGCTCGGCGGCCGTGGTCGATGTCGGTCTCGCCGCGCAATGCGGGACCCGGTCCGGATCTCGGCCTTGTTCCTCAAGGGGGGGGATAAGGTGGATTCCGGCTTCGGGATCGACGGGCTGCGCCTCTCCGCCACGGTGACCGAACCGCTGGCTCCCGAGCAGATCGGCAACGCGCAGGCGCGTGCGGAGGATGAGCTTTCCGACCTGATCTCGCGGATCGGCAACCGGCTGGGTTTCGATGCGGTGCAGCGTTTTCTGCCCGCCAGCAGTCGCATTCCAGAACGCAGCTTCCTGACCGTCCCTGCTGCCTATACGGCATCGGAAGCGTTTCCCCCGAAACGCCGCCCCCGCCGTCCCATCACCCTCTTCCCGGCTGAAGCTCTGGCCCAGATCTCGGGCGGTGTCTCTGGCAGCCCTCCCGCCCGCTTCAGCTGGCGCCGGATGGGTTTCACCACCCTTCGGGCGCATGGCCCCGAGCAGATCACCCCGGAATGGTGGTTCGATGATCCGGCATGGCGCAGCGGTGTGCGGGACTATTGGCGGATAGAGACCAATGAGGGGCCGCGGCTCTGGCTGTTCCGCACCCCACAATCCGGATCTCGGAACTGGTATGCGCAGGGGGTGTTCCTGTGATTCCTCACGCCGAGCTTTGCGTCACCTCGAACTTCACCTTCCTGCGTGGTGCCTCGCATCCCGAGGAACTGGTGAAGCGCGCGGCCGAGCTTGGCTTTGCGGCCATCACCATCACCGATCGGAACTCCGTCGCCGGGGTGGTGCGGGCATTCTCGGCGCTGAAGGAACTGGCGCGTGTCGCTGAGGAAGCGGGCCAAAATCCTATTGGACAGGGGCCTCGTTGCCCTGGCCGATCCCAGGAGCGCGGCTCATGTTGTCCGACAGCAAGGTGGAATGGGGGCGCTGCCTACCGATCTGGCGGCCTAGACGATTCTGCCTTGTGAAGACCATCGACAAAGTGAGAATCTCATTTTATCTATAATTAATGACGGATAGTACCAAAGAAACCTTGGCTGACAAAATCAGCCGCATCCTTGCAGATCGGATTATTGCAGGCACGCTTTGTGCCGGCGACAAACTGCGTCAGGATCACATCGCCACAGAATTTGGCGCCAGCCATGTCCCTGTGCGAGAGGCGTTTCGTCGCCTGGAGGCGCAGGGACTTGCCATCAGCGAGCCGCGTCGTGGCGTGCGGGTTGCCGGCTTCAGCCCCAAGGAGGTCAGAGAGGTCGCTGGAATGCGCGCGGCACTTGAGACAATGGCGCTCCGCAATGCTGCGCCCAATCTGACCAAGGCAATTCTTGATAAAGCTGAGGAAGCAACGCGGGTTGGTGACCACGCCCCAGATGTGCAGAGTTGGGAGGAAGCCAACCGGCGCTTTCATCGGCTGATCCTCGAGCCCTGCGATATGCCGCGCCTGATGCGCAGTATTGATGATCTGCATGCCGCCAGCGCGCGCTTTCTGTTTTCGGGCTGGCGGGCAGAATGGGAAGCCCCAACCGATCGCGATCACCGCGCTATCCTGGCCGCTCTTCGCGCTGGCGACACCATGAACGCTTGCGCCATACTTGCGCGCCATGTGCAGTGGACGGGGCCAAGGGGGCGATAGCTGCTCCGATAATTATCTATAATAGTGCGAGGGGTCTTGCAGAAGACCCCCATCCATGTGCCTATGCAACGACGGATTCGTCATATTATAGATAATTTGGAGGGTCCAATGCCCACAATCACACCGTATTCTGGCACTGTAACGCCCCTGGCCCGCGTATTTCGCCCGCTGGCCATCGGCATTGCGGGCGTCACGTTGATGACGATTTCTGCCAAGGTGCAAATCCCGTTCTGGCCGGTCCCGATGACATTGCACACGATGGCGGTCATGGCCTTTGCCCTCCTGCTCGGCCCGCGCATGGCAGTGGCTATCTTCGCCGTATATTTCGCGGCGGGTGCCGCCGGCTTGCCGGTATTCGCGGGCTCGCCTGCGCGCGGTCTGGGTCTGACCTATATTGCCGGTCCAACCGGCGGCTACCTTGTCGGCTATCTGCTCGCCTCGGGCGTAACCGGATGGCTAGCTGTGGGACGGGGTTGGCTTGGCCAGACATTTGCGATGCTGACCGGGCTTGGCGTGGTCTACGGGTTTGGCCTGATCTGGCTGTCGGCCTTTGTGCCATCGGAGCAGCTTATGGCCGTCGGAGTCCTGCCCTTCCTCGCCGGAGATCTCGCCAAGATCGCTGTTGTAGGGCTTGCGGCTCAGGGGATGGCGCGACTGCGGGGGCTCAAGTGAGGCTGGATACATCCGCAAGCAGTGCGCTGCGCCACGACTGGAAAACCGATGAAATCCTTGCACTGCATGAGCTGCCCCTGCTCGAGCTTGTCGGGATGGCGAATGCCGCGCATCGCGCGCACCACGACCCGAACCGCCTGCAGAAGGCCAGCCTGCTGTCGATCAAGACTGGCGGTTGCCCTGAGAACTGTGCCTATTGTCCGCAATCGGCGCATCACCGCGATGTGGAGCTGACCCGTGAGCGTCTTATGGATCCGGCGAAAGTTATCGACATGGCCGCCACCGCGCGTAGTGCCGGGGCGGAGCGTTTCTGCATGGGGGCGGCTTGGCGACAGGTGCGCGACGGTCGCGATTTCGACGCCGTGGTCGAGATGGTGGCGGGGGTCAGGGCGCTCGGGATGGAGGCCTGTGTCACCCTCGGCATGCTCAAACCCCATCAGGCCGAGCGCCTCGCAGAGGTTGGCCTCACGGCCTATAACCACAACCTCGACACCAGCCCCGAATTCTACGGCAAGATCATCACCACCCGCACCTATCAGGACCGACTGGATACGCTGGCGACGGTGCGTAGTTACGGCATCGAGCTCTGCTGTGGCGGTATCATTGGCATGGGCGAGAGCGTGCGGGATCGCGCCTCGATGTTGCAGACGCTGGCGACGATGGTGCCGCATCCGGAAAGCGTGCCGATCAATGCGTTGGTGCCGGTCGCGGGAACGCCGCTGGCCGGACGGGCCCCCATCGACCCGCTGGAACTGGTCCGTATGGTCGCCACTGCCAGACTGGTGATGCCCGCCTCGATTGTGCGGCTGTCGGCAGGGCGCTCGAGCTTGAACCGCGAGGCACAGATCCTGTGCTTGATCGCCGGTGCGAACTCGATCTTTTACGGCGACACTCTGCTGACTACACCAAATGCGGGCATCGGCGAGGACGCAGAGCTCATCGCGGCGATTTCTACTCCATTCAGAGCGGGCGATCTGAGTTCGAAAGAAAACCCCAGTCACCAGACCCGCGCCGAGGCGTGAAGTTGGCTGCGAGGGCGACCGTATTCGCCCTCGCAGCTTGGTCGTGTCTCGGAAGTGGTGGAAATTGGCTGGCGGCGTAATCTCCGGGTGAACCAACACCCACCCAACCGGCGGCGGCAACCGCCAGGGAGATCACGCCATGAAGCAGAATACCGACAGCTCATCCTTTTCGCTACTGCCCGACGCAGGGGCGTATGATCCGATCGAGGATCGCCTACGGGCAAATGTCCGTGCCACCATTGAGGCCATGTTCGAAGAGGAACTGGCCGACTTTCTTGGACGGCTTCGTTACGGCCGCGGCAACGAGCGGGCCAAGGGCTACCGCCACGGGCATCGCGATCGGCAGCTGACCGGCACATTCGGCACTGAGACGGTGCGGGTTCCTCGTGCCCGGATCGAGAACGAGGCCGGCAAGATCACCGAATGGCGCTCGAAGGCACTGCCCCGCTACAGGCGGCTGACAAAGAAGGCCGAGGCCCTGATCGCGGCGGTCTACCTGGCCGGCACCAACACGCGCCGGGTCAAGCGGGCGCTGTTCGGACTGTTCGAGGGGGCGGTGAGCAAGGACGTGGTCAGCCGGGCCTGGCGCAAGGTGAAGGTCGATTGGGACGCGTGGTCCACCCGCGACCTGGCCGAGGAGGATATCGTGCGGCTCATCCTCGACGGCACCGTCATAAAGACCCGGCTGGACCGCAAGGCCACCAACATCTCGGTGCTGGCGGCGATCGGTGTTCGGCGCGACGGTCAAAAGGTGCTCCTCTCAATCAGGAACATGGGCGGCGAAAGCACGGCTGCCTGGAGCCAATTCCTCGCCGATCTGGACGCGCGGGGCCTGAGGCGGCCCGAGTTCGTAATCGTTGACGGCGCCCCCGGCCTTGAAGCCGCGCTTGTGGCACTCTGGGGCGAGGATCTGGCCATTCAACGCTGCACGGTTCACAAGCACCGCAACCTGCTCGGCCACGCCCCAAAGCGCCTGCATGACGAGCTGAGCGAAGACTACCGCGACATGATCTACGCCGACAGCGCGGCCGAGATCGAGACGCGCCGCAAGGCCTTCCTCCGCAAGTGGAAGCTCAAGTGCCGGGCCGTGGCCGATAGCCTCGAGGAGGCCGGCGATCGCCTCTTCAGCTTCACCCGCCTCGATCCGTCGCAATGGAAATCCGCACGGACCACCAACGCCATTGAGCGTCTGAACGAGGAGTTCCGCCGCCGCATCAAGACCCAGACCGTGCTGCCCTGCGCCGAGACCGTGCCGATGCTGCTCTGGGCGCTCTTGGCGTCAGGGCAGATCCAGATGCGAAAGGTCGATGGCTGGGAAACCCTTTCTCAGCCTCTCGTGCCGATGTCCCTTGACCTCGCGGCCTGACTGGAGCCAATGTCACATACTCGGAGCCCGCTGCTCGGCAATTTCCACCACATTCGCGACACGACCGCCTGTTCGCCCTGCGCCCCCTCTCGGGCAGTGAAAATGATATCGTCGTTCTTGCTCCGGATCTCGAGCTGACACCTGTCGAAGCCGCTCGTTTCGACCTGCCTGACAATGCCCGCACGACAGTTCAGTTCAAGGCGGCGCTTCTTGCCGATGCGTTGAGGCTGACCCTCCGCCGAGGGGCAGGTCCGTTCCGATCCGCCGCACAGCTTGCGTTTGAGCCGCGGGCCTACCAGCTGGTCCCGCTGCTCATGGCCCTTCGGCTTCAGGTCCCGCGTCTGCTAATCGCCGACGATGAAGGCATCGGCAAGACCATCGAAGCGGGTCTGATCCTGCGCGAACTGATGGATCGCGGAGAGGTTGATGCGTTTTCGCTTCTCTGCCCTCCGCACCTGGTGGAGTGGATGGGCCTGATATCCAACCTTCTCTGGAAGACCTGCCTTCTGACAGGTCGCCGTTCTCCTGGGCGATCCAGCTTCCCTGCAGGCCTACCAGTAGAGCCCAAGGCGATGGAACCGAGGTGGTGTCCCTCCCAGCGGTATCCTTGCGGTCGGGTAGCCGACAAGGGGGGGGATCGGGGTCGTGCGACCCGTGACCAGGTCCCGGAGGCGGCGGATGCGGCTTTCGGTCGGGGGATGCGTCCTGAGCAACGAGGGCTCCGGAATGCGGCGGCCGGGCAGAAGGATCTCCTCCCAGAACCGACCGACCCGGCGATCGAGCTTGACGAGCGCGCGCACGAGCCCCTCCGGATCGCCGGCCAGCTCTGCGGCGGCGCGGTCGGCGTCGTACTCGCGCGTCCGCGAAAGGCCGAGTTGGACCAGCGCCATGAGGGTGGGTGCGAAGACAAGGAGAATCACGACATGCCAAGGCACATGGACCATGCCTGCCAGGACCAGAGGCAGGTTGAGGAGTAGAAGCAACTGTCCGAGCCAGCTTGCCAGCGAAACGAGGCGCGACATCATGTCGGCTACACCCATGACCCACAGGTCGCGATTGGCGATGTGGCCGATCTCGTGGGCCAGCACCCCGGCGAGTTCACGTCCGTCGAGCAGCTCGAGCAGCCCGTCGGTAACGCAGATCGAGCTGTCCTCGGGCGTGCCCATGGCGAAGGCATTTGGCAGCGAGCTCGGCACACGATAGAGCGCCGGGGCGCGTGGCAGACCGGCGCGGCGGGCGAGCTCGGCCAGCGCACCGACGAGCCCGGGAGCATCGCGCCCTGTCAGCCGCTGCGCCTGATAGCCGGACAGGATCATGCGGCGGGGCAGAGCGGGCGCCAGGATGAGGCCCGCGACCATGCCGAGGGCCACCATCGCCCCCGTTTCTGGCCCGAGGATCGCAGTGACCGACACCCAGGCGATTGCCGCCATGAGCCCCAGAAGCAGCGCCGACTGCGCCAGATTGAGCAAGCGATGGCGGGCAGAGACCCCTGTCATGGCTCCTCACGGTCCCGGACTTCGCGCCGGTCCTGATCGCGCACCAGCCAATGGACAACCCCGAGCGCAAGCGCCGCGCCCGCGAGTGCGGCAATCTTGGATGATTCCGTCTCGCCGACGTCCAGGATGATGAATTTGCGCGCGATGGCCAGCAGCGCGATCAGCACGATCGTGCGGACCTGGAGGATCCCGAAGCTGCGTTCGGTCGCAACAAGAAGGGAGCGCTTGAACTCGAGCGCGATCACCACGGTGAAGATCATGCCGAACACCACCTGGAAGGTGGCGTAGTCGAGAGTGTCGAATGCCCCCAGAAGCAAGCGGTTCACGACTTCGCGCATCAGCGCCCAGACCGACGCCACGACGATCGCCGCAATGATGACGCTGAGGACGAAGATGACAACTTGCTCGAACTTCTCGTAGAGCGTCATCGCCGACCATTGTTCACGGGTCAGCCCGGATCGTTGCAAGTCTTTCATGATTGCCTCTCGAAGGCCGCCTCGGAGAGACAAGCTCCCCGGGGCTTCTCCAGACGGTGCGATATCGCACGGAGCGGAGGGGACGCCGCAAACCGGCGACACCCAATGTGGCAAATCAGCCGTTCTTGACCTCGATGCGCTTGACCTTCGCCTGCGCCTCGGGAGTCTGGGGCAGCTTGATCGTCAGAACCCCGTTTTTGAAGGATGCCTGCGCCTTTTCGCCATCCACACCGGGAGGGAGCGGAATTGTCCGGTAGATCGCGCCGTAGCTGCGCTCGGACAGGTAATACCCCTTTTTCTCCTCCTGGCGCTCGATCTTCTTCTCCCCCTTCACAGTCAACATGTCATCGTTGACCGTCACCTCGATGTCCTTCATCTCCATGCCCGGCAGCTCGATCGATACTTCGATCGCCTTGTCGGTCTCGACCACGTCGGATTTCGCTTCGCCGCTGCCAAAGGGCCATTCGAAATGACCGACACGGTTCCAGAAGTTCTCGAACACATGGTTCATTTCGTGCTGGAGTGTCGCGATCGGGTTGTCTTCGCTGCTCTTGGCATCTGGCGCGCCGTCCTTGCGCGCCCAGGGAATGAGGTCTTTGATCTGCATGATATGGTCTCCTTCGGTTTTCAGGCGCCCCTGACGGCGATCTTTTTCGGCTGCGCTTCAGGGGCTCGGGGGAGCGTCAGGGTGAGGACACCTCCACGCATCTCGGCTTCGATCCTATCGAGGTCGAAGTCCTCGGAAAGCGTGAAGGCACGCTCGAAATCGCCCTCGCCATATTCGGCATAGGCAAGTTCGAGGTTTTCCGGCCGCGCCGGGTCAACCTTGCCGCGGATCGTCAACACACGATTTTCGAGCGTGATTTCGACCGCATCGGCGGCGACCCCAGGCATTCCAAGCATCATGGAGACACCCTGATCGGTCTCGACGATATCGGTCAACGGGCGGTAGATGCGTCCGCTGCCGGTGGTCTCGGGCGAATCGGTCGGCGTCTTTTCGGCGGCTTGCGTGATGTTGGTGCTCATCGTTCCAGCTTTTCTCAGGCTGCCTTGATCTCGATTTTCTTCGGCTTTTCTTCCTCGGGCCGGGAGATGACGATCCGCAATACGCCGTTTGTCATCCTCGCCTCGACCTTGTCATCCGAGGCCGCGAACGGCAGGCGGATAGTGCGGGAAAACCTGCCGAAACCGCGTTCGTTGCGGTGCCAGCGCGCACCGTCGGGAACCTCTGGCACCTTGCGTTCGCCCGAAAGCGTCAGGACGTTGTCCTTAACCGAAATCTCAATGTCGCCCGGTTCGATGCCGGGAAGTTCAGCGGCGATGGCAACGGCCTCAGGGCCTTGCCAGACATTCACCGCCGGGAACGCCGCGCGGGCCGGCGGCCAGAAACCGCGGTCGAGATCGCGCATCATGGAGCGCATCAGCGCAAAGGGATCGCTGCGGCGCAGATATGTCGGGTAGAGCATTACTGGCCTCCTGTTGCTGATCGATGCCCCCGAACCATCGGCATGGAGGGACCGGGCAACGGTGCCGGCCGGATGTGGGTTCGGAGACCGCTCATCAAGATAAGCGGTTCCATTTATTATGCAAGCATATATGATGCGAGCATTGCACTTCGGATGGAGTGCGGTCTATCCTGTGTCTCATGCAACCGGAGGAAGGATACCTATGATCTCTTCGGACATCGCGCTGATCGGGACGACGATCCACCGGGTCGCGCAGCTCATCCAGCAGCGGATCGACCAAGACATCCGCGACAGCGGCTTGACCCGCCTGTCCTGGATGGCGGCGGCGCATGTCGAGGATGCGCCCGGGCTGACCATCGGCGATCTGGCCGACCGACTTGAGGTCGGCCCGGCCACTGCGGGCCAGCTCGTCGATCGCATGGTCCGGGGCGGCTGGGTCGAGCGGTCGCCCTCGCTCGACGACAGGCGGTCGCAGATCGTCGCCGCAACGTCGAAGGCCCGGGCGATGCTGGAGGAACTCGCGCCGCGGCAATCGGCGCTCGAACATGAAATCCTGCAGGATTTGTCGGCAGACGAAAGGCGCATCCTGCTGGCGCTGCTCGAGCGGATCAGGGCGCGGCTCGGGCGCCAGTGAAAGGGACAAGCGGCATGGAAAGGAAGACCGAATATAACATCTGGTACTGGGTGGTGGCTTTCATAGCCGTGCTTTTCATCCAGAACCTGATCGCCGGCTGGCAATCCGTCGCACCGATCAGCTACAGCCAGTTCGAGAGCTATCTCGAGGATGGCAGGGTCGCCTCCGTTGCGGTCGGCGCGGACACCATCACCGGCACCTTCACCGACCCCGTCGACGGCAAGAGCCAGTTCGTCACCACGGTCGTGGATCCCGCGATCCTGCAGCGGATCGACCGCTCCGGCGTCGAGATCACGGGCGTTCCTCAGAACACCTTTCTCGGCACGCTGATTTCCTGGGTGGCGCCAGCGCTTGTCTTCTTCGGAATCTGGATGCTGCTGTTCCGTAAGTTCGCCGACAAACAGGGTTTCGGCGGGTTCATGCAGGTCGGCCGCAGCAAGGCCAAGGTTTACATGGAAAAAGAAACCGGCGTCAGCTTCGCCGACGTGGCCGGTGTGGACGAGGCCAAGGCCGAGCTCGAGGAGGTCGTAGAGTTCCTCAGGAACCCCGCCGAATACGGAAAGCTGGGCGCACATATCCCCAAAGGCATATTGCTCGTTGGGCCGCCGGGCACCGGCAAGACGCTTCTAGCGCGCGCAGTGGCAGGCGAGGCCGGCGTGACCTTCTTTTCGATCTCGGGCTCCGAGTTCGTCGAGATGTTCGTGGGCGTCGGTGCCGCGCGGGTGCGCGACCTCTTCGAGCAGGCTCGGAAATCCGCGCCGGCGATCATCTTCATCGACGAACTCGACGCTCTCGGGCGGGCGCGCTCCTCCGGCCAGATCGCTGGCGGCCACGATGAGCGTGAGCAGACGCTGAACCAGCTTCTGACCGAGCTCGACGGCTTCGACCCTTCGGTTGGCATCGTGCTCCTGGCCGCCACCAACCGACCAGAGATCCTCGACCCCGCGCTGCTGCGTGCGGGACGCTTCGACCGGCAGGTGCTGGTGGATCGGCCGGATAAGAAGGGACGTGTGCAGATTCTCGGCGTTCACATGAAAAAGGTGAAGCTCGCCCCAGACGTCGATTCCGAGAAGGTCGCAGCGCTTACTCCCGGCTTTTCCGGCGCGGATCTTGCCAATCTCGTCAACGAGGCAGCATTGCTCGCCACGCGCCGCAAGGCTGATGCGGTGACGATGGACGACTTCAACAATGCGGTGGAACGCATCATCGCCGGGTTGGAAAAGAAGAACCGCGTGCTCAATCCGCGCGAACGGGAGATCGTGGCGCACCACGAGATGGGGCACGCGCTGGTCGCGATGGCTCTGCCGGGGGTGGACCCGGTGCACAAGGTCTCGATCATACCGCGCGGGATTGGCGCGCTCGGCTACACCATCCAGCGCCCGACCGAGGACCGCTTCCTGATGACGCGGGAGGAACTCGAAAACAAGATCGCAGTCCTGCTTGGCGGGCGCGCGGCAGAGAAGATCATCTACGATCATGTCTCGACTGGGGCGGCGGACGATCTGGTCAAGGCGACCGATATCGCCCGCGCCATGGTCGCGCGTTACGGGATGGACGAAGACCTCGGGCATGTCAGCTATGACACCGATCGGCCCGGCTTTCTCGGCACCGGCGATCAGGCGTCCTGGCTCAACCGCCGCTACAGCGAGGC
The DNA here is from genome assembly GCF_032102465.1 of Haematobacter sp. Taxonomy (NCBI): domain Bacteria; kingdom Pseudomonadati; phylum Pseudomonadota; class Alphaproteobacteria; order Rhodobacterales; family Paracoccaceae; genus Haematobacter; species Haematobacter sp. The sequence continues at coordinate 27,485 of NZ_DAMDHB010000029.1, forward strand.
CACGGCCGAGCGAATGGACCTAAAGGTGCGCGACATCGTGGATGGCGTCTTCAAGCGCACCCTCACCCTTCTTGAAACCAATCTGGATCTTCTCGAGCAATCGGCGCAAGATCTCCTGCAACGAGAGACACTGGACGAGCCCGATCTGGTGGCAATTGCGTCCAAGGTGAAAAGAACGGAAGCGGTCGCTGCGTGACACTGTCACTGGCGCAGATGATCGGCGAACAACCCTGACTGGATAATGAAAACGGAGAAGACGAATGGCAAACGGAGCTTGCGATATTTGCGGTCGCCCGGCGACGGCGCGCGTGCGCGCCTCGGTGAACGGCAGGGTTCAGAACATGGAGCTGTGCGATCAGCACTACAGCGAAATAGCGCGCCGGTCGGGACGCAGCGCCTCGCCGCTGGAGTCCCTGTTCGGGCGGCGTTCCCTTCTTGACGAATTCTTCGGCGAGAGCGGTTTCGGCAGCCTCTTTGGTGACAGTCCGCTGCGAGGCGGCACGCTCGGCTCTATGGGTGATGGCGATGACGCTGTCGTCGACGCCACTTTCGGCGAGGGCGCGCCGCGGCGTGGATCGCGGCGCGGCGGCGGACGCACCATCGCCGACCGGCTGAGCGAACAGGGCAACAAGCTGCTGCAGGATGCAGCACAGAAGGCCGGGGAATTCGGGCGCAGCGAGGTCGACACCGAACATCTGCTTCTGGCATTGACCCCGTCTGACGTCGTCAAGACGATCCTGGAACAGTTCAAGGTCGATGTGGATGATCTGCGGCGCCAGATCGAGAAGGAAGCGAAGCGTGGAGACGCCAAGACGGAGGGCGAAATCGGCGTAAGCCCTCGCCTGAAGGACGCGCTGAACCGGGCCTTCATCGCCTCGAACGAACTCGGCCATTCCTATGTCGGTCCCGAGCACCTTCTGATCGGACTTGCCGAGGAAGGTGAAGGCCTGGCCGCGGCGATGCTGCGCAAGCTGGGGTTGACGCCGCAGGCGCTGCGCCAGCAGGTGACGAAGGTGGTCGGCAAGGGTGCCGAGGAAGGCCGCGTCGAGACTCCGTCGAACACCCCCGATCTCGACCAGTTCAGCCGCGACCTCACCAAGGTCGCGCGCGAGGGCAAGCTCGATCCGGTGATCGGTCGCGCCCGCGAGATCGAGACGACGATCGAGGTTCTTGCGCGGCGCAAGAAGAACAACCCCGTGCTGATCGGCGAGCCCGGCGTCGGCAAGACCGCCATCATCGAGGGGCTCGCCCAGCGGATCGTGGCCGGCGAGGTGCCCGAGGCCCTACGCGACAAGCGGCTGGTTGAACTGAACATCAACTCGATGGTCGCAGGGTCCAAGTACCGCGGCGAGTTCGAGGAGCGCGTGCAAAAGATCCTCAAGGAGATCACCGAGGAGAAGGACAGCCTCATTCTCTTCATCGACGAGATCCACACCATCGTCGGCGCCGGCCAGGGCGGCGGCGAAGGCGGTCTCGACATTGCCAACACCTTCAAGCCGGCGCTGGCGCGGGGCGAGCTGAACCTGATCGGTGCGACGACGCTCAACGAGTATCAGAAATACATCGAGAAGGACGCGGCGCTCGAGCGACGGTTCCAGCCGGTTTATGTGGACGAGCCCACTGTCGCACAGACGATCATGATTCTGCGCGGGCTGCGCGACACGCTCGAAAGCCACCACAAGGTGACGATCACCGACGAGGCGATCATCGCCGCCGCGGAGCTTTCGGATCGCTATATCACCGGTCGCTTCATGCCCGACAAGGCGATCGACCTGATCGACCAGGCCGCGGCGCGGGTGAAGATCTCGGCCACTGCGCGGCCCGTGGACGTGCAGGAGCTGGAGGCCGAAGCCGCGCAGATCAAGCGCGAGCAGGACTATGCCGCAGCCCGCAAGCAATTCGACCGGGCAGCGGAACTGAAGAAGGAACTCGAGCAGAAGCAGAAGGAGCTTGACGAGCTTCTGGAGATCTGGAAGCGCGACCAAGCTTCGGCGACCGCCGAGGTGCGCGCCGATCATGTCGCGCAGATCGTCTCCAAGATCACCGGTGTTCCGGTCACGGAGCTGACCGCCGAGGAGAAGGACAAGCTCCTGAAGCTCGAGGAGAAGCTGCACGAGCGCGTCATTGGCCAGGAAGAAGCGATCCGCGCCGTAGCCGATGCGGTGCGCCTGGCGCGTGCGGGTCTGCGCGAAGGTTCCGGTCCGACCGCGACCTTCCTGTTCCTCGGGCCGACCGGGGTTGGCAAGACGGAACTGGCCAAGACGCTCACCGAGGTGATCTTCGGCGATCAGGACGCGATGATCCGTATCGACATGTCGGAATATGGAGAGCGTCACGCGGTGGCACGGCTCGTCGGCGCGCCTCCGGGATATGTCGGCTATGACGAGGGGGGCCAGCTGACCGAAAAGGTCCGCCGCCGGCCCTATTCGGTGGTGCTGCTCGACGAGATCGAGAAGGCGCATCCAGATGTCTACAACATCCTGCTTCAGGTGTTCGACGATGGCCGCCTGACAGATGGCAAGGGCCGCGTGGTGGACTTCACCAACACCATCATCATCGCCACCTCGAACCTCGGTTCGGACATCATCCAGCGCAACCTCACGAAACGCGGCAGCAGGGAGTTCGACCAGGCCAAGCAGAAATCCGAACTGATGGAGGTGTTGCGCGGTCATTTCCGGCCCGAATTCATCAACCGGATCGACGAGATCATCGTCTTTCATTCGCTGAATCAGTCGGAGATCCGCCAGATCGTCGAGTTGCAGCTCAACCGGGTGAAGCGGACCGCCCTTACCCAGGGCGTCGAACTCGAACTCGATGTGAGCGTCGTGGATCACTTCGGCGCGGTCGGCTTCCGCCCCGAATTCGGCGCCCGCGAGCTGCGCCGGCTGATCCGGTCGGAGCTGGAGACCGAGTTGGCCCGCGAGATGCTCTCCGGGCGGATCGAGGATGGTGACAAGGTCCGCGTCGCCTGGTCGGAGGACGAACAGAGGGTCGTGTTCGAAAAGATCGTAAAGGACACCAGTGACGACAGCCCGGACGATCCGGCCCAAGCCGGGATCGGCGAGTCCATCGAAGTTGCCGAAAACAAGACGGACGTTCCAAAGCCCAGCGTTGAGGATGAGGTGCAGTCCAAGGACGACAAGTCCGCCGAGTGACAGCGCAAATGACTGGCCCGGCGCGATATCGGTCGCGCCGGGCCATCTCTTCGGAGAGTTATAGGAAGGTCCACGGCATGAACGTCATTAGATCATTCCGCAATCTCGACCGGCACGGCCAACAGCGCGCGCCTGAGGTCATCGAGGAAGAAGTGCGGCAACTTGAACCGCACCTTGCGCGCTTTCGCGAGGATCTGGTCCGGCTCGAAGTCGTTGCCTCGCAGACGAGGGGCAAGAAGCGCATCAAAGTCAGCCTGCGCCTGCAACTGCCGTCGGGCGTGATCGCGGCGCGGGAAGAGGGATTCGAGATCGAGCCCGTCCTGCGCAAGGCCTTTGCCGACCTGCGCCACCAGGTCGATCGGCATGTGGCGCGCCTCAAGCACGAGCCTGAATACAAGCGTCCCGCCCGCCGGCGCCGGATCGGCGCCCCGCTGCCGCCCGCGCGGGATGCGGCGGAAGCGGACCGGCGCCAACTCTTCTTCGACCTGATCGAGGATCATCTCGATACGGTCTACGATACCGTCAGGCGCGAGTTGACCTATCTCGAGTGTAGCGGGTCTGTGCCGGCTGGCTACCTGAGCGTTGGCGATATCGTCGATGCGACGATCCTCAAGGGGCTGGCCCGCTTCGAGGATCGGCCTTCGGAGTTTTCCGTCGGCGACTGGCTGAAACGGCTGGCTTTTGAGACCATCGAGGAAGAATCCCGCGCCGCCCGCCGCGCCGTGCCTGAGGATGCCGCCTCCATCGAGGCGGAACCCGAGGCCCCGGCGGAGGATCCGACCGAGGCGGATCAGGCGATGTTCGAGTTCTACCAGCCCGACGAAGTGCTGATGCTGGAGGACCTCCTCGCCGACGACGGCGGCACAGACCCCGAGAGCCAAGCGGATCGGCATAAGATCGCCATGGTGCTGCACCGGGCAATCGCCGATCTTCCGTCGGTCGAACGCCGCGTTCTCTATCGGCTCCACCTCGACAACGCTACGATCGCGGAGACGGCAGACCTTTTCGGCCTGACCGAGACAGAGGTCGCCGAGATCGCAGAAAATGCGGGCGTGACACTACGCGCGAGGCTTGCCGAAACCGGGTTGGTCAGAGATCCATCAGGCCGCGCTTCCATCGAACGGGAAATCGCTCACACGCAGCGTCTACCTCAGCCGATCGAGGATCGCCGCCGCGTGGCCGCCGCCCTAACCGGCGAGGACGCCGGCTCCGACACCAGACACGAACTGAATAGGAGATCGACCAATGACCACAGCCTCTGAAAACCCGACCGACAAGATGCAGGACATGCTGTGCAGCCTGTCCCGGAATTGGTGGGCATTCGTGTTACGCGGCGTGCTCGCATTGATCATCGCAGTGCTAGCCTTCGTCATGCCCGCGGAAGCGCTTCTGGCGCTCACGCTGGTCTTCGGCGCGTTCGCCTTTGCCGACGGCGTGTTCGGCCTCGTCGCCGCGATACGTAACATCCGCAAGGGCGAACGCTGGGGCTGGCTGATGTTCAGCGGCATTCTTAGCATCGCCACGGGCGTCGTCGTGGTTGTCTCGCCTTTTGTCGCGACGCTTGTGCTTGCGACATTCCTCTGGGCCAGCATCGCATTCTGGTCCGTGTTCTCGGGTGCCCTCGAGATCGCGGCAGCGATCCGCCTGCGCAAGGAAATCGAGGGCGAGATCTGGCTGATCCTGAGCGGCCTCGTCTCGGTCGTTCTCGGTGTCGTCGTGACCTGGATGCTGCTGACGCGCCCGCTCGAAAGCTTCCTCGCGCTCGGCTGGCTGATCGGCTTCTACGCCGCGATCTTCGGGGTGATGATGATCCTCCTCGGGCTGCGGCTGCGCAAGGCGGATCGCCCGAATGACGGCACCATCGCCGGCCAGCCCCGGTCGGCGCAGATGTGATGTGCGCTGTGGCAGATGACCGGCGCCTTGCCGGCGGCGAGAACGACTTCACCCGATGGGACGAAACGATTTTCGACCGTTGCCTTAGCGCCGGCTTCAATCCGTTCGGCAGCGGTCCGACGCCGATCTTCCTGCGGCACCCGGACGCAGAGGCGCGCGCCGATGCAAGGCCGTGCATGCCCCCTTGACACCGAAAATGCGAGGTGCTGATGTCGAGCCGCCTGCCTGACTTGGCATTTGCTGCTGCGGCTGCTGCCTTGGGCATCGGCATCGTTTTCGTTTTTCGTTCGATGTATCTTGCCGAAGACATACTGCCTTTCGCGCAGGAGATGACACTCATCTTCCTCGGCGCTGTCGTGACGATCATTCTGACCGCGGCGCTTCTCAATCGCCAGACCGATCTCGAGCTTCGCAAGGAAGGAAGGGTCATCATCCTCCAGCAGCAATGCGACATTTACATGGCCTGCATCGAGAAGGTCGCAGAGATCGTGGAAACCGCAAGGCACGATGCGAAGCTGATCGATGAACTGCGTGTTCTCAGCCACAAGCTGGCTGTGGTCGCGAGTGCAGGGGGCGTGTCCAGCTTCGAGCAGGTACTGGAGAGCTTGCAGTCCGGTTTTGCTGACGGCACGCTCTCGGACGGGGACGGAGAGGGCGTGATGAATGCCGTCGCCGATCTCACGATAGCGATGCGGTCGGACGTCCTGCACGCTGCTGCCTTTCCTTCGCAGAACACCGAACGCGCCGTTCGCCTGAATTCGAGGCGAATGGAAAAACTCGGCGATCTCGACCGTCACCTTCTCGTATCTACCGACACCCGGGAGAACTGATATGCGCGGCCATAATCGCCCACCATTCCCGCCGAAAATTCCTGGAACCGATCTGCCATCCTGGGACGTGCCGACGGCAATCATCTACCGTCCTGCCCGTTCCGCGATGACATCGGCGCCTCGGCCCAACTACTGGATCCTCGAGTTCGAGCCGTCCCGGCCGCCGCAGATCGAGCCGCTGATGGGATACACGTCCAGCGACGATCCCTATCGCCCGATCCGGCTGAAATTCCCCGACCGTGATAGCGCCGTGGACTTCGCCGAGCGGCAGGACTGGCGCTATATCGTGCGTGAGGACGCCCCGCGCCGCCCCACGCCTAACCCCTGGCGGGGAGAGGAGCGGCATCGCCTCTATAACGGCGCCGACGCCCCGAACGCCTTTCGCATACCGTTCCGCCTGGATCGGGGTCGCACGGACCACCCAATCCGGCGCGCAGTCGAGCAGAAAGGCACGGTGGACCTGTCGTCCCAAGAAGAGGCCGAATTCGATCCGGTCCTCGAAGCCTCGCTCGAATCCTTCCCCGCTTCTGATCCGCCGGCCTGGACGGGCGTGACCGTCGCGGCGGGGCGGCGCAAGACGTGACGCCCCGCCTGCGGAGCTGATACTTTACCATAACCCAACCGAGGAGAGATGGAATGTCCAACGCCAAAACCATCGATAACCTGAACAAGGCGCTCAGGATGGAGATCAGCGCCACACACCAGTATCAGCTTCATGCCCATGTCCTGGAGGACTGGGGCCTTGTCGGTCTCGCCGCGCAGATGCGCGAGGAACAGACCGAGGAAGGCGGCCATTCCGACCGCTTTCTGGAGCGGATCCTGTTTCTCAAGGGTGAGCCCGAGGTGGCTTTCGACAAGCCGCCGGTTCGGGCAAAGACCCTGCGCGAGATGTTTGAAGCCGACCTCAAGGACGAGGAAGAGGCGATTGCCTTCTACAGCCAGGCGGCACGCGCCGCGGCAGAGGAAAACGACATCGGATCGCGAATGCTGTTCGAGGAAATCGTGCTCGACGAGGAAGGGCACAAGGCCTGGCTGGAGTTGCAGCTCGAGCTTATCGAAAGGCTGGGCGAGGCCAGTTACAGCCTGCGCTTCCTCGATGAGACCAAGGCCAAAGCGTGACGGCGAGGGGCAAGGCGCGCGCGCGCGCGCGCCTTGCTCCGCCACGACCGCCAGACACCCCGATGAACGCGGAGACTGCCACTGTTTCCCTATCTTGACAGCGTCGCACGCCGTTACCCGCCCGTCATCATATGGGCGCTCATTGCTGCGAACGTCCTCGCGTTTCTCTATCAGACAAGCCTGCCGCCGCGCGTGGTAGACAGGTTCCTTTTCGAGTTCGCGCTGGTGCCTTCGCGCTTCTTCGGACAGCTAAGCCTCATCGCCCCGTCCGGCTGGACCCCATTCCTGACCAATATCTTCCTGCACGGGGGCTGGCTTCACCTCATCTTGAACATGTGGACGCTCTGGATTTTCGGCCCCGCGGTCGAGGACCGGCTTGGGCCGGGCCGGTTCACGCTGTTCTATCTGTTCTGCGGTATCGCGGCCAGCCTGGCGCATGCCCTGGCCAACCCCGATTCCGTAATTCCCGCGCTCGGCGCATCCGGCGCGATCGCGGGCGTGATCGGCGCTTATGCGCGCATGTTTCCGGCGGCGAAGCTGGTGGTGATGGTGCCGGTTCTCTCCCTGCCGCTGTTCTTCGAGGTCCCGGCCCTTGGCTTCGCGATGATCTGGCTCGGCCTGCAGGTGATCCCCGGCATCCTGTCGCTGGGCGATCAGGCCATGGGCGGCGTCGCCTGGTGGGCGCATATCGGCGGGTTCGTCGCCGGTTGGCTCGTCACGCCATTCCTTCGAAGGCGCGCCGACGGCTATCGCAACTATTACCGCGACGAAGGCATCTACGGCTTTTTGCCCGACGGCCGACGGCAAGGAGGACAAGGTCCATGGACATAACGCAGCTTTTCTGGCTCTTCTTCATCTTCTCTGCGCTGCAACCGGTGCTTCAGCGCAGATATCTGGAGGCGATGCGCACCCGCAAGATTGCCCAGATCGAGAAGAAACGCGCGAGCCGCGTCATCTCGCTGATCCACCGGCAGGAGACCATGAACCTGCTGGGCTTTCCCCTGATGCGCTACATCGACGTCAACGATTCCGAGGAAGTCCTGCGTGCGATCCAGATGACCGACGACGAGGTGCCGCTCGATATCGTGCTGCACACGCCGGGTGGGCTGGTGCTGGCAGCAACCCAGATCGCGCGGGCCATTCAGGGCCATAAGGGAAAGGTCACCGTGTTCGTGCCGCATTACGCGATGTCGGGCGGCACCTTGATCGCGCTTGCCGCCGACGAGATCGTGATGTGCGAGCATTCCGTGCTGGGCCCCGTCGATCCGCAACTCGGCCAGATGCCCGCCGCCTCGCTGATCAAGGTCGTCGAGGAAAAACCCATCGCCGAGATCGACGACCAGACGCTGATCATGGCCGATGTCGGTCGCAAGGCCATCGCGCAGATCGAGGCCTTCGCGAAGCGGCTTCTCTCGGACAAAATGGATGAGGCCCGGGCGGCGGATGTGGCGGCGAAACTGGCGACCGGCACCTGGACCCATGATTATCCGATCTCCGCCGATGAGGCACGCGAGCTGGGCCTGCCCGTCGGAACGGACATGCCCAAGGAAGTCCTGGAACTGATGACGCTTTACCCGCAGCCTGTCCGGCGGCAGGGCAGCGGCGTCGAATATCTGCCCGTGCCGCGAGAACGCGAGGCGCGCCGCGGCCTGTCTGGCCACTGACGTCGAGAGAACCATCCACCGCCCGGAAGACCGGGCCTGCTCAGCAAAGGAAACCAAATGACGACCGTTATCTGCCCGAACTGCAATTCCACCAACCGGGTGCCGCAAGAGCGCCTGGGCGACAATCCCAATTGCGGACGCTGCGGCGGCGCCCTCTTTCAGGGCCATCCGGTTACGCTAACGGCGGCGAATTTCGACCGCCACGCTAATGCCGACCTGCCGTTGCTCGTCGATTTCTGGGCCGAGTGGTGCGGGCCATGCAAGATGATGGCGCCCCAATTCGAAGCGGCGGCGCGCTCGCTCGAACCCCGTGTCCGCCTGGGCAAGCTCAATACGGAAGCCGAACAGCAGATCGCCGGCCGCTACGAGATCCGCGGCATTCCCACCATGATCCTCTTCAAAGGCGGCAAGGAAATCGTGCGCCAGAGCGGCGCGATGTCTGCCGCCCAGATTGCGCAATGGACGCAATCCCGGCTCTGATGATTTTGGCTCCTGGCCTTCCCTGCGCCATGCGATTTGGATAAGTCAAATGCACAGCGTGACCGGATTTCTCGAAAGTGCGGCCCTGCTGGTCGGAGTGGCATTCGTGTTCGTCACGACGTGCTCACGGATCGGCGTGCCCAGCATCGTGGGATACATCCTGACCGGTCTGTTGATTGGGCCGGCCGGTTTCGGCCTGCTTGCTCAAAGCACCGCCCTCACCAACATCGGCGAGATTGGCGTGATACTCTTGCTGTTCGCGCTCGGCCTCGAATTCTCGTTCGAGAAGCTTGTGACGCTCAGGCATCACGTTTTCGGTGTCGGCGGCGCGCAGGTCGCGATCACGACAATACTCGCTGCGGTCGTGGGAAGTCTGGCATTCGGCCTCGCGCCCGTCGCCGCGATCCTTGTCGGCGGGGCCGTTGCCATGTCGTCCACGGCCATGTGCCTCAAGGTGCTCGCAAGCGTGAACGCTCTAGGATCGGCCCAAGGGCGCCTCGCCATTGCAGTGCTTCTGTTTCAGGATTTGGCAGCCGTCGCATTTCTGATTCTTCACGATGCAATGAGCGGGGCCGCCGAAGGGTATGCCGTGATAACGGTCGTCGCCGGTGCAACGGCATTGGTTGCAGCTCTGTTCATTGCCCGTGGCCCGGTGCAGATACTTGCCCGTTGGGTAGCGTCGCGTGGCGATCCGGAACTTGCCCAACTCCTCGCGCTCACCATAGCACTAGGCTCCGCGATTGTCGCGGCCACCGCCGGCCTTTCTCCGGCACTCGCCGCATTTGCGGCCGGCATGATTATCGGCGAGGGCGACGCGCGCCATGCGGTCGAGAACGAGATTAGCCGATCAGGGGCATCAAAACAGGCCATTTGCAATTTCATATGCCATCAATAATCGACCGTTTGTAAGTGGATGCAAGGGGCGTTTCTGTCGCTGCGCTGACCGCTAAAGGCCTTTTATTGATTGGCTGACGGTCACGAGAGGCGCTCGAGGAGACAGGATCGTCGAGCGCCTCTATTATAGTAGAGAAGAACGCAGCCCCTCAAGCCATATCGCTTAGTCCGTCCTCGACGTGGATTGCAGAGCATGATTCACCTCCGGCAGGACAGCGTCGGAGGTGAATTATGCGGGGAACGGACGAGAAGAACGGGTCGCTGTTCAGCTATGTCGATCTTGAAGAGCGCATCCCCGCTCGGCATCCGCTGCGAAAGATCCGGCAGGTCGTGAACGATGCGCTGGCCAGCCTCGATGAAGATTTTGATCACCTTTATGTCGATTTTGGCCGCCCCTCGATCGCGCCGGAACGGTTGATCCGGGCCAGCCGGGCTTGTTGCAGAATTCATTCGAACACGACAAGGAGACTTTTGGCGCAACGGTCGCGGACAGATCAGGAGAAGCAGATGTGCACCACGAACAATCGAGCTCGCGGCGTTGACTTGGCCTTACCGCGAACACCATGCGGGCTCGTAGCATCTGATAGCCACGCATCGCTCATTTGCTTTTCCGCAGGCTTCAGAGCTCCATGCGAACTCTCTTTCTCCTCGAAAGGAAGGAAAATCTAATGCTCTCGCCAGAATTCTGCAGGTGTTCGGGTCATCCCAACCTTCTGTATTCGGCCCGGCCCGCTTCGCAGCGGGCCAAGGGGTGTCAGGCCCGCACGACCAAGACGGGGATTGCGGAACGGGTCACAACCTCGGTTGCCTGACTGCCAAGTAGCATCCGCTTCAGCCCGCGCCGCCCGTGAGAGGCCATACAGATGAGATCGCAACCGAGTGCCTCGGCGCGCTCTAAGATAGTATCAGCAGGCGTGGCATCAGGCACATGCAGGGCGGTTGCAGAAACGCCCGCATGTCTCGCACGCTCTGCGGCGGCCTCAAGGATCCGCTCTGCCGTTTCGCGCTGCGCCTGATCATAGCCCTCGAGAACCGCCGCTGGCGTGTATGCCCCGGCCCCCATCGCCGCTGCTGCAATCGGGAAGGGCGGCGTCACAGTCAGGATCGTCACCGCAGCGCCGATGCTGGATGCAAGTGCAATGCCATGCTCAAGGCCGAGGCCCGCGTTCTCAGAGCCATCGGTGGTGATAAGGATGTGGTTATACATGAGAAACCTCTTGAGGTTGGGAGGAGGGATGCGAGGCCGCTTTTCGCGCCGCGCCGCGATCATTGCGGATCGGATCGGCGAGCAGCCGCAACCCGTTTAGCACCACCAGAACCGTGCCCCCTTCATGGCCGATGACGGCAAGCGGCAAAGGCAGCTCGAAAAATAGCGCCGAGACCACCAGAAGCACCATCATCGCCAAGGCAAAGCCGAGGTTCTGCCGGATGATCCGGCGGGTACGCAAGGCCAGTGTCCGGGCGGCGGCAAGGCGGGTCATGTCCTCGGACAGAAGCGCCACATCTGCGGCCTGCAGCGCCACTTCACTGCCCGCAACCCCCATGGCGACGCCGACATCCGCCCGGGCAAGGGCAGCGGCATCATTCACCCCGTCGCCGACGAAGGCCGTCCGGCCCTTTTCGGCAAGCGCGGCAACCAGTTTGACCTTGTCTTCCGGCAACAATTCGGCGTGGATTTCCGCATCGGAAAAGCCGAGCTCCCGCCCGATCCGTTCGGCCACCGGGCGGCGATCCCCGGTCATCAGGGCCAGCTGCGCCACCCCCGCCGCACGCAGTTGCGAAAGCCCGGCGGCAGAGCTTGGCCGCGGGCGGTCTGCCACCGTGACGCCGCCGATCAGCTGCTCGCCACGCCCGATCCAGGTGACGGTTTGGGCCGAGGCCTTCAGCCGCTGCGCCCCGGCCGTATCGACCCGCGCCCCCATCCGCTCCAGCATGCGCTGGTTTCCGGCCCAGATCGGCCCCTCTTCGTCGATCCCGGTGATGCCCTCACTGGGATGGGTCACGACATCCCGGATGGCGGCGGGGGCAAGCCCCTCGGCCTCTGCCCGGCGCCGGATCGCGGCGGCGATCGGATGCTCGGACTGCGCCTCCAAACCCGAGAGCAGCGCCAGCATGCGCCCCTCGGGGATCTCTGAGGTGAGGTCGGTGACCTCTGCAACTCCGGTGGTCAGGGTGCCGGTTTTGTCAAAGGAAAAGCTCTTCACTTCTGCCAAGGCTTCAAGCGCCGCGCCACCTTTGAACAACACGCCGCCCCGTGCCGCAGCCGCCAGCGCCGACAGCATGGCGGCGGGCACCGAGATCACCACGGCGCAAGGGCTTGCCGCCACCAGCAGCACCGCAGCGCGGTAGAGGGCGTCGGAGGCGGAAGCCCCCATCCCCCACAGAACCACAAAGGCCAGCATGGCCCCCAAAAGCACGGCCACGGTGTAGCGCTGCCCGAACCAGGCGCTGAAGGTCTCGGACGGCGCGCGGGCGGCTTGGGCCTCGGTCACCATGTCGATCATCCGCGCCACGGTGCTGCTTTCGACGGTGGCGCTTGCGCGCATGGTCAGCACGGAATTGAGGTTGACCGTCGCCTCGAAAAGCTTCGCTCCGGGCACCTTTGAGACGGGCATCGACTCTCCGGTGATCGTCGCCTCGTCGACCGTGCCTTCGCCGGTGACAAGCACGCCATCCACGGGCACGCGCGCGCCCGGACGCAGGACAAGCAAATCCCCCTCGCGAAGCGCCGCGACGGGGATTTCCTCTGTCGCGCCCGTGGCGCTCAGCCGCAGTGCAGTCTCGGGGCGCAGCGCCATCAGCGCCTCGATCGCGCGGCGGGCGCGGCCCATAGCGCGATGCTCCAGCGTGCCAGAAATGCTGAAGAGCGTGAGGAGAACCGCCCCCTCCAGTGGGGCGCCTACCGCAAGCGCGGCCAAAGCCGCGATGATCATCAACAGGTCGATGTCGAGCACGTGGTCCTTGAAAAGTGCACCAAGCGCGCGCAGCCCCGTCGGAAGCCCGGCCGCAAGATAGACAAGTGCAAGCCCTGCCGTGAGCCAGATCCCCGGCAGCACGAAGGTGCCGAAGAAGGCGGCCGCCATGCCGAAACTCGCCGCGAGCGTGAGGGGAAGCATGAGGCGTTCTTCAAGACTTACAGGGGCGGTGCTGGGCATAGGAAGCTTCCTGTGTTGACACGCATGCGGCGGGTTCGGCGCATGAGGAGCCGATAATTCATTCCGTCCAACGTCGGCTATGACCCAGATCAATTGCAATGATCCGGTTCACCCTACATTGTTACCGGAAGTTTAAGGAAGTCGATGGCCTCGTCAGCGTTTCAATCCATCGAGCGCGGATGAGCGGTGAAGCTTTGGCGCGGCCTGGAATCTACAGGGTCAGATCGACAGTATGAAATTGGAGCGGGACGGCCATGACCTATCAGTCAGCCCATGAAGAAGTACATTTCGTCAACCGCAGCGGTTGGTTGCGGGCCGCGGTGCTCGGCGCCAACGATGGGATCGTCTCGATCTCGGCGCTCATCGTGGGCGTGGCGGTCGCCAATCCTTCCGCAGAGGCGGTGTTCATCGCAGGCGCCGCGGGATTGGCCGCCGGGGCGATGTCCATGGCGGCGGGGGAATATGTCTCGGTTAGCTCACAATCGGATATTGAAGGTGCTGACATCGCCCGTGAGGCGCAGGCTCTGCGCGAGACACCCGCGGAGGAGGAGGCGGAACTGGCTTCTATCTGGGAGAGCCGAGGTCTCTCGCCCGCGACGGCAGCGCTTGTCGCGCGCGAGTTGACCGAAGCTGACGCGCTTGGGGCCCATGTGCGAGATGAACTCGGCCTCTCTGAGGTGCATAGCGCCAATCCCTTACAGGCTGCCTTTGCCTCTGGGCTCACGTTCACTTTGGCCGGGGCTGTGCCGATGGTTGCTGCGCTCGTCTCACCCGCAGAAACTGTCGCCGTCGTGGTTACTGTGACAACGCTGCTCGCGCTTGCCGTTCTCGGGGCTCTCGGGGCTTGGGCCGGCGGAGCCAAGTTGTTGCGACCAACACTGCGTGTGGTCTTCTGGGGCGGTGCCGCGATGGCAGTGACCGCCGCTATCGGGAAACTATTTGGGGTCGCGGTTTAGGCAGGCAGGGGGGCTATCCCCCCTTCTTGGGGATCGGGGGAAAGGTATTTTAGAGTTCAAAAGGGCCCGGTTTAACGGCTCTGGCATTGTCGAAGATTTGGTTGATGAAACTGCAGCCTCTCTATCAGCGGCGGAGGTTTGGGGGATCGCCAGCCTGCGCAAGCCCATAGCTGAGGCCCTTGCCAATCCGGTGCGCGAGGGCTGACCAATTGCGGGCCTGATCTATTGTGAGGTTAGCAGCCAGCACTGTATCAAAGAGGTCCAGCCATATTGGAAACATCTCAGCGCGTATGTCTCCTGCCTCTTTGTGAACGAACATGGGGTTTCCATCGTAGCCCTGTTCGCGCAGGATCGCGTTACGCCAGAAAGACATGATCCTGCTTTCATGCTCTGACCAATCCGTGACGTGCCGCGCAAAAACTGGCCCAAGAACTGGATGGTGGCGAATGTCTGCGTAAAAGCGAGCGACCACCACGCCGATTTCTTCGGCGGTAATGTCAAACCTACGCGCATTCATACTGGCCTCCTTTCACCGGCCTCTGTGTTACGAGCGTTTCCTCTGCGCATGGCTTCTAACGTGGCCCGGCCATCATAAGAATTATGAACTCACATCAGTGAGTGCCAGATCCATTCATCGGATCTTGGCGGCCCGATGTGTAGCGGAATTTTCGCTGAGCTATGGTCGAAAGTTGGTGACGCTTGATCAGGCGGCGGTTTGAAGTTGACGGAGGCCGTCGCGGAACTCAACCCCCTGTATGATTTCTGGGAGGCGGTGGTGGCCGTCGAGTTTTCGCCATTTCTTCTGGGCCGACATCATCAGCTTGAAGGCTATGGCCGTTTGATCTGGTTCAGGTGAACGTCGAACTCCTGCGCCAGCTCGATCATGGTCTTCTCGCCCTTGATCGCGGCTACCGCTACTTTCGCCTTGAAAGCCGGGCTGTGGTTCCGGCGCGGTCGTCTTGCCTTGGTCTTCTCCTCGCTCGCAGCATCATGCTGCCGTTACGCGGAAAATCCACTTATCCCGGCTGTTCAGATTCCCGCCGCCGCCTCTTCCATGACCAGACTAGACGAAACAGACCGACGTATTCTGCGCGCATTGCAGAAAGATGGTCGGATGCAGAAGATCGAACTGGCAGCCCAGGTCGGGCTTTCGCCCTCGCCCTGTCTGCGGCGCGTCAAGGCGCTAGAAGAAGCTGGTGTCATTCAGCGCTACGTCGCGGTACTTGACCCGGCGGAAATCGGGATGGGTATGACGGTCTTCGCCCGTGTCTGGCTGACCGGGCAGGATGTCGAAACCGTCAACCACTTCACCAATGCCGTCAGCGCCCTGCCGCAAATTGTCGAGTGCCACCTGATGGCGGGCGATTGCGACTTTCTGCTGCGCGTTGTGGCCCGCGATCTCGATGACTATCGGCAGTTCCAGATCGATCATCTGACCCGGATCAAGGGTGTTCAGAATGTAAAATCCGACATCCCTATGCAAAAGATCTAGCTCACCTCTGAACTGCCGCTCTGACGCGGTCATAGACTCCTCGCTTTATAGTGTGCGGCAGGGCGGCAGTGTCGCATGGACAAGGTGGCAGTGGAAAACTACCATGATGGCATGCTTCGCTTGGTCTTGATCCTTGCTGCCTGGCTCTCTCTTGTGCTCTCACCCGTCGCGGCGACTGCGCATGAGCTCCGCATGTCCGACAACACCGATCACCACATGGCACTGTATGAGGAAGGTCATTTCGGCAGCACTGCGGTGCTCTGTGACGACCAAAGCGACTGCAATGTCGGTGTGTCCCTGTGCAAGGCGGTATGCGCCGGGCTCCCGGTCCCCTTCCCTGTTCTGGCCGATGCTTCGCAATACGCCCCGAGGACCGATGTATATGTCGCGGGGCCCGGCGCCGACTTCCGGGAAACCCTTCCCGATGAGGATAGTCGCCCTCCCATTTCCTCTCTCCTGTGAGTGACCGGCAGGGGATTCCTGCCGTTTTCCCTTTCTTGCAAAGCGGGATCACATCCCGAGGAGAGATCATGCCTTTCGTATCCAGACGCGGCTTCCTTGCCGCAGGTGCTGCCATGGCAGCCGCATTTCAATTCAACTCCCGCGCCTTTGCGCAAGGGGAGACCGCTCTCGGGCTTTCTGCGACCACGCGAAGCCTGGACATCAACGGGCGCGCGGCGACGGTCTTTGGCCTGACCGGGCCGCAGGGCTCAGGCCTTGTTCTGAACCCCGGCGAGCGCTTCAGGGTGGATCTGAGCAACGATCTGCCGGTGCCGACGATGATCCACTGGCACGGACAGATCCCTCCGAATGCACAGGACGGGGTGCCGGACGCGCCGATGGCAGCGCTCTCGCCCGGCGAGAAGCGGAGTTACGACTTTGCGCCGCAGCCAGGAACCCACTGGATGCACAGTCATATCCCGATCCAAGAAATGCAGTTGCTTGCAGCGCCGTTGATCGTGCGCCGCCCCGAAGATGTCCGTGCCGACAGGCAGGAGGTTGTGATCCTGCTGCATGATTTCTCGTTCAAGTCCCCCGAAGAGGTCATGGCGGAAATCACCGGCGGACATGGAGTCAGTCACGGAGGCGGTCACGCAGAGGGTCATGGCGGCGC
Organism: Haematobacter sp.; assembly: GCF_032102465.1. Classification (NCBI taxonomy): domain Bacteria; kingdom Pseudomonadati; phylum Pseudomonadota; class Alphaproteobacteria; order Rhodobacterales; family Paracoccaceae; genus Haematobacter; species Haematobacter sp. The sequence continues at coordinate 44,237 of NZ_DAMDHB010000029.1, forward strand.
TGCGCCGGCGCCAATGCAGGGGATGGACCACAGTTCCATGGGACATGGCACCATGGCGGACATGCAGCATGGTGGCATGTCCGGTATGGAGATGGATCTCAACGACTATGACTGGGATGCCTATCTGGCCAATGACCGCACGCTTGCCGATCCCGAAATCATCCAGGTCGAGCGCGGTGGCAGGGTAAGGTTGCGGATCATCAACGGCGCAGCCGCAACCGTCTTCTGGATTGACACAGGCACTGTCGCAGGGCGGCTGGTGGCGGTCGATGGCCATGAAATCCGGCCGCGCGCGGGAACCAGTTTTGGCGTGGCCATGGGCCAACGCCTTGATATCGAGCTGGATCTGCCCGGTGAAAACGCGGCCTGGCCGATCCTTGCGTTGAGGGAGGGTGCACGCGAGCGCACCGGCATTGTGCTCGCCGCCCCGGGGGCCAGCATCAGCCGGATCGCCGGAACGGGCGAGACGGAAGCCGCAGCCTTCGACGTGGATCTGGCGCAGGAAGGTCAACTGCTTGCCCGTGATGCCCTGCCGTCCCGGTCGGTCGATCGCAGCCATATGGTGATGCTGGGCGGAAGCATGCAGCCCTATCGCTGGACCATAGATGGCGCGGTGTGGGGCGATCACCGCCTGATTGGCGCCAGAAGCGGTGAACGCGTCGAGTTGATGTTCCACAATATGTCGATGATGGGTCACCCGATGCATCTGCACGGCCACAGCTTCCAGGTCGTAGAGGTCAACGGGCGGCGGATGGCGGGTGCACGACGCGACACGGTCTATGTTCCGCCGATGTCGATGGTGACCGTTGCCGTCGACGCCGGTGAGGCCGCGAACTGGATGCTGCATTGCCACCACATGCCGCATCTGGCGACAGGCATGATGACGGCATTCTCGATCCAGGCGTGAGGCGTCATCGTCTGATTGGCGGGGCTGCGCTGCTGGGCATTCTGGCCGGGGTCGGGGTCTTTTGGGATCCCGGCGCACGGCCAGACCCGGCTGTGTCGCGCGGGCGGCAGGTCTATGCTGCAAACTGCGCGCCCTGCCATGGCGCGCAGCTTGAAGGCCAGCCGGACTGGCAAAGCCCTGCCGCCAACGGCCGCCTGCCTGCTCCGCCACATGATGAGACCGGGCATAGCTGGCATCATTCCGATGCCTTGCTGCTCTCCATCATCGCGCTCGGCACCGCCGCTGTCGTCGGAGACGGCTACGAAAGCGACATGCCAGGCTTCGCGGGTGCCCTGACGCCCGAGGACATGGAAGCGGTGCTGGCATTCATCAAAAGCACATGGCCAGAGCGTGAGGCCAAGTATCAGCGCCGGGTATCAGGCGTTGAATAACTAGACGGTCGTCGGACGCAAACAGATCGCATCAGCCTCGGCGAGGGCCCGGCTGTGTCGGGCAAATCCGGCGCAATGAACCTTAAACGGAAACTGGATATGAAGTCACAAAAAATGCCGTGGGTCCTCTCAGGCCTCATACTTGCCGTAATCGGAGCCACATTCTGGGTAGGCCGCGAACCGGATGCCACCACCGCACCGACCGCAGCCACAGCGACAGGCGTCCGGGTGCCGGCCCAATTCTCGGAGGCTGCTGCACGGGGGGGCACCGCCTTCGACAGCACCTGTGCCGCCTGTCATGGCGTCAACGGGGCCGGGACGGATGCTGGTCCGCCCCTGATCCATCGCATCTATGAACCGCCTCATCACGGCGATTATGCGTTCCAACTCGCGGTGTCCAATGGTGTGCGTGCTCACCATTGGCGGTTCGGGAACATGCCGCCACAACCGGGGCTCTCTGAAGCCGAGGTTTCAGATATTATCGCCTATGTGCGCGAGGTGCAGAGAGAAAACGGGATCGAATGAAGTGTCGGGAGCTTTTCCACTGCCTTCAATCCGGCAAAACTATTTGACCGAAGCAAAGGTACGGACGTCTTCCGCGCCTTGAGAGAGACAGCGGACCGGTTCACCCCGGTCCGCGCTGGTTTTTCTGCGATCAAAACCGCTTTGAACGCAGCCGCAGCGAGTTACCGATCACGCTGACCGAAGAGAGCGCCATCGCCGCCGCCGCGACAATCGGCGACAGCAGAAGGCCGAACAGCGGATAGAGCACCCCCGCCGCCAGCGGCACGCCCGCAGCGTTGTAGATGAAGGCGAAGACAAGGTTTTGCCGGATATTGCGCATCACCGCCTGCGACAGACGGCGCGCCTTCACGATCCCCATCAGGTCCCCCTTGAGGAGGGTCACGCCCGAACTCTCGATGGCGACATCCGTGCCCTGTCCCATAGCAATGCCGACATCAGCTGCGGCGAGGGCGGGCGCGTCGTTCACACCATCCCCGGCCATTGCGACGACATGCCCTTCGGCCCGCAGGCGATTGACCACCGCACTCTTTTGATCGGGCAGGACATCGGCCTCCACCTCGTCGATCCCGAGCTGCCGGGCAACCGCTTCGGCCGTGGTCCGGTTGTCACCGGTCAGCATGACGATGCGGATCCCCTCCTCGTGCAGTGCGTTCAGCGCGGCTCGTGTGGTCTCCTTGACAGGATCGGCAATGGCAAAGATCCCGGCGGCACGGCTGTCGACGCCGATATAGATCGCTGTCGCTCCATCCTTGCGCAGCGCATCGGCTTCGGAGCTTAGCGGCGATGCATCCACCCCGTTCTCGGCCAGAAATGCGGCATTGCCGAGGAAGACGCGCTGCCCGTCCACTGTTCCCGAAGCGCCCTTGCCTGTGGGTGAGTCGAAATCCGCAACTTTAGGGATACTGACCCCGGCGGCCTCGGCGCGCGCGACGATGGCAAGGGCGAGTGGATGCTCGGACACGGCCTCGACACTTGCCGCCAGCCGCAGGATATCCGCCTCGGCGAAGCCCGGAGCGGCGACGATCCCGGTCACCGCCGGCTTGCCTTCGGTCAGGGTGCCGGTTTTGTCTACGACCAGCGTATCGACCTTCTCCATCCGCTCCAGCGCTTCCGCATCGCGGATCAGAACTCCCGCACCCGCTCCTTTACCAACGCCGACCATGATGGACATCGGCGTTGCAAGGCCGAGGGCGCAGGGGCAGGCGATGATGAGCACGGCCACCGCAGCGATCAGTGCATGGGCGAACCGCGGCTCGGGGCCAATGGCTGCCCAGGCGGCAAAGGCCAGCAGCGCGATGGCGATGACCACTGGCACGAAATAGCCCGAAACCTGATCGGCCATACGCTGGATCGGGGCGCGTGATCGCTGTGCATCCGCGACCATATGCACGATACGCGACAGCATGGTGTCCTGCCCGACCCGCTCAGCACGGATCACGAGCGCCCCGGTCTGGTTCATCGTGCCGCCAGTGACATGGTCGCCGACTGTCCGGGTCACGGGCATGGATTCGCCGGTGATCATCGATTCATCCAGCGAAGACCGGCCCTCTTCCACCGCACCATCGACCGGCACCGCCTCGCCGGGGCGGACGCGCAGCAGATCACCGATCACCACCTGATCGAGTCCCACGTCTTCCTCGCTGCCATCGGGCGCGATCCGCCGCGCCGTCTTGGGGGCCAGATCCATCAGCGCCCGGATAGCACCCGATGTCTGCTCGCGCGCCCTGAGTTCAAGAACCTGCCCCAGAAGGACCAGAACCGTGATGACGGCGGCCGCTTCGAAATAGACATCGACCGAACCATCCGCCGCCCGGAATGTCGCCGGGAAGACGCTGGGAAACAGGGCAGCGACCATGCTGTAGATCCAGGCCGCACCGGTGCCGATCGCGATCAGGGTGAACATGTTCAGGCTTCGATTGACGATCGAGGCCCAGCCCCGTGCGAAGAAGGGCCAGCCGCACCACAGAACCACCGGCGTTGCGAGCACCAACTGGATCCAGATCGAATAGGACTGGGGTACCAGATGATGCAGCCCGGGAACAAGATGGCTGCCCATCTCGAGGAAAAACACCGGCAGCGCCAACACAAGGCCGATCCAGAACCGCCGCGTCATGTCAACGAGCTCGGCGGAGGGGCCGGTCTCGCCGCTGGCAATCAACGGCTCCAGCGCCATCCCGCATTTTGGGCAGCTGCCGGGCCGGTCACGACGGATCTCAGGGTGCATCGGGCAGGTCCAGACCGTACCAGCGGGCTGCGGACCGTGGTTTTTGACTGCGTGCCCGACATGATGGTGGTGGTGACCTCCCGGCGGGTGGGCATGCGCATGGGGCTCATGGTGGTTCTGATCAGATGGGGGCATGGGCAAATTCCGGGCGAAAGTGAAAGAGAAGGACGAAGACGCCACCATGTAACAAAACAAAGGGCGACCACCCTGCTGTTACAGAACGGCACCCTTGTACGGCGTTATTCTCCCCCGCATCTGCGGAAAAGTGTGATCGCAAAAGAGATGCCCGGCAACTGCGTCGCCCGGCATCTCGATTTCAAGGGTGTCGCGTCAGGCCGAGGCCACTGCGGTATAGCCGGCCGCCGAGAGCGCCGCCACGAAAGCACTGGCCGGTTGAGACGATGCAAAGTCGATGTTCCGCTTTTGCAGATCAACTTTCACCTGCGCTTGCGGATCCACTGATTCAACGGCCTTGGTGACGCCACGTGCACAGCCGCCGCAGGTCATGTTCCGGATGTGGAGCTGCATGAGAACCTCCTTTGTGCCACTCATGCCAAGCGATATGGGGCTTTCCACCGTTGGAAGGTCAAGAGGGCCCATGCGAAAAAATATGAGAAAATAGGTTGACCTTGACACCGTTGGAACCGCCACAAATGCGAGGCGCACGATTCGCGGCATGAAGGAGATACCACATGAACGTTCAGATGAAGGCGGAGACATCAACCGCCCAGACGGTGGTATTGCCGATTGAAGGGATGACCTGCGCATCTTGCGTGGGGCGGGTAGAGCGGGCGCTTCAGGCGGTCCCGGGCGTATCACAGGCACATGTGAACCTTGCCACAGAGAAGGCAGAAGTCCGTTTTTCCAATCCTGTGACATATGATCTTCTGGTCAGGACCGTTGAGAATATCGGTTATGGCGTGCCATTGGCCAACACCGAACTGTCGATTGAGGGCATGACCTGTGCTTCATGCGTTGGTCGGGTTGAGCGTGCGCTCGCGGGTGTCAAAGGTGTCCGTTTTGCGCATGTCAACCTCGCAACCGAGCGGGCGACGGTCGAAGGGACAGCATCCCCGGAAGACCTTGTGAAAGCGGTGGAAAATGCGGGCTATGATGCAGCCCTGATCGGGGACACCGGAGCCGCCGAAGCCGAAGCAAGCGCACGCAAGGACGCAGAGCGGGCAGGCCTGAAGCACGACCTTTTGGTCGCGGGCATTCTGACACTGCCGGTTTTCCTGCTGGAAATGGGCTCACACCTCATCCCAGCTGTCCACCATCTGGTCATGCAGACTGTCGGAACACAGACAAGCTGGTACTTTCAGTTCGCGCTCACGACTCTGGTGTTGTTCTTTCCTGGCCTTCGATTCTACCAGAAAGGGTTTCCGGCTCTGTTCCGCCTCGCGCCCGATATGAATTCGATGGTCGCAGTCGGTACGATGGCGGCCTACGCCTATTCGGTCGTCGCAACTTTCCTTCCGTCCCTGCTGCCCGCCGGAACGGTGAATGTCTATTACGAAGCTGCATCTGTCATCGTCACCCTGATCCTTCTCGGCCGGTATCTTGAGGCGAAAGCAAAGGGCAAGACGTCAGAAGCCATCAAGCGGCTTGTGCAACTGCAGGCCCGTACTGCCCGTGTCCGGCGCAGCGGGCAGACTGTCGAGATCGCAACCTCCGATGTCGCGCACGACGATATTGTGGAACTGCGCCCTGGCGAACGGATACCGGTCGACGGGGAGGTCATTGAGGGCGAAAGCTACGTTGATGAATCCATGATGACCGGCGAGCCAATCCCGGTACGCAAGACGACCGGAAGCACTGTTGTCGGCGGGACGGTAAATCAGAAGGGAGCGCTTGCGCTGCGTGCCACCGCAGTGGGCGGCGCGACAGTGCTTTCGCAGATCATCCGGATGGTCGAATCTGCGCAAGGCTCTAAGCTGCCGATTCAGGCAATGGTCGATCGAGTGACGATGTGGTTTGTTCCTGTGGTCATGGCGGCTGCGGCCCTGACCTTTCTTGTGTGGCTGGTGCTTGGTCCGGAACCAGCCCTGACCTTTGCCCTTGTGAATGGGGTCGCGGTCCTGATCATTGCTTGCCCATGTGCAATGGGTCTAGCCACCCCGACTTCTATCATGGTGGGGACGGGCCGCGGCGCTGAAATGGGGGTACTTTTCCGCAAGGGCGAAGCCTTGCAACTGCTCCGCGATGCCAAAGTGGTCGCCGTGGACAAGACCGGAACCCTGACCGAGGGGCATCCGGCCCTGACGGATATCGCGGTGGCCAAAGGTTTTGATCGTGACGATGTTCTCGCGAGAATGGCAGCAGTCGAAGCGAAGTCCGAGCATCCCGTCGCGCGCGCGATCGTCGATGCCGCCCGGAAGGAGGGGCTTGCCATCCCTGGCGTATCCGACTTTGCATCCGATACAGGTTATGGTGTCCGCGCCACCGTCAACGGGGACCGGATCGAAGTCGGCGCTGACCGCTATATGATCAAGCTCGGGCTGGATGTAGATGAGTTTTCCGACACAGCCGCGCGGCTTGGGAATGAGGGCAAAACGCCGCTCTATGTGGCGATTGACGGGCGGCTCGCTGCTATCGTGGCCGTCGCAGACCCGATAAAGCCCTCAACCCCGGCGGCCATTGCGGCGCTCCATGAACTTGGCATCAAGGTGGCAATGATTACCGGTGACAATCGGCGGACTGCCGAGGCGATCGCGGCAAAGCTCGGGATTGACGAAGTGGTTGCCGAAGTCCTGCCGGAAGGCAAAGTTGAAACGGTGCGTCGTCTGAAGGCCGAATATGGCAGCCTCGCTTATGTGGGGGACGGGATAAACGATGCACCGGCGCTGGCAGAGGCAGATGTGGGCCTTGCCATCGGTACCGGTACCGATATCGCGATTGAAACCGCGCACGTGGTCCTTATGTCTGCCTGCATTCCCCAAGTGGCGTGTCGTTTGAGGTGAAGATCGCCTGTATCCGAGCG
>NZ_DAMDHB010000030.1:0-12548 GCF_032102465.1 Haematobacter sp.
CGCTCTGGCGCGCGTTCCGCGTCGGCGCTCCGGGCGACACGGCAGAGGCTCTGGCCCGGACGGCATGGGCGGCGCGGCGTCTCTCCGCCCCGCCCGCGCGGGGGGTGACGGAGCACCTCGGACCGGACCCGCGCCTCGATACGCTGCCGGAGGAGGTGGAGGCGGAGCTTGCGGCCATCGCCGCCCTCCATCCGGTGGTCAGGGGATGTGCGGCCTATCATCTGTGGCAGGGGCTGGACGAACGCCCGTGGCCGCTGCGGCGTGCGGAGGCGGCGGTAATCGGCGCGCGGATCGCGGCGGAGGGTCAGGGCGCGTCGTTGGCCTTCCTGCCGCTCGCACTGGCGGGCCCGTCGGCGCTGGTGGCGAACGGCTCGGTGGAGCGGAGGCTCGCCCGCTGGGTGGAGGCCGCGCATCAGTCGGTGCTGGTGGGGCTCCTCACGCTCGACCGGCTGATGGCCTGGCAGGAGCGGGCGACGGGGGCGATCCACGATCTGTCAGGGCGCACTCCCCCGCGCCTGCTGGACACCTTCCTGCGCCATCCCATGGTTTCCGTTCCTCTGGCCGAGCGGGAAACGGGGTCCTCCCGCGCGGCGGCACAGCGGAACATCGACACTTTCGCGCAGCGGGGACTTGTGCGCGAAGTGACGGGGCACGCCCGTTTCCGTGTCTGGGCGCTGGCGGATCAGGGGTGATCCTGCCCGGCCGTTCGGGTCGGCAGAGCCTGCGCTGCTTCGTTACCGGGTTGCCGTCATATCCACCGGACGACGTAAGCCCCGGACCGTAGGCACCGCAATGCCGCACCGAAATCAGGGCTATGCAGGCAGCGGGAGCCACTTCCCGGCAGATTGCTGAAAAAGGCTTTTTGGCCTGTGTTGGAGCGGAAATCGTTCGCAATCTGAGCAAAGCCAGCCGGAAATCCATAGACTTCCGGACGTTTCCGAGCCGATTTTCCGATTTCCGGCACATAGGCATGAAGCGTCAGGACTTTTCCGCAGCCTGTGAAAGCTCCGCAACGTCATGCCCACGCTCCGGAAATAGGGACGTCGGCCCCGGAATGACCCGAAACGTACAGGCTCCCGGCTGGATTGCGTCGGATTGGGCCAATTTCGCCCCAACGCAGACCTGACTGCCCGGCTTACGTCGAAAGATGGGAAATCGGTCCCCCACGAGCCAAAACCTGCGGTTTCCGGGTGTTCTCCAGCGCTGGAGGACGTCTCCGCCGCAGGGCAACCCCGGACCGCTTTTTCAGCCGGCAGCCAGAAGCTGTTTCCGGCAGCCGGCTAGGCGAGTGCGGTGAAGCGGGAAAGGCGTGTGGCAAGATCGGCGATTGCTTCCCCGGCCTCCGCGATGGCGGGGGGGGTTGCCTCCTCCGTGGTCATGGACAGGGCCACACCGGCAACCGGCAGGCCCGCGCGATTCAGCACAGCGGCACCGATGCAGGTCATGCCGGCGCGCACCTGACCGTTGTCCACGGAAAAACCGTCCTGCCGCACGCGGGCGATCTCAGCGTCCAGCCCGGCACGATCCCGCACGCTGGCGGGCGTGAGGGGCGGCGGAAAATCAGCGGTCAGCGTGGCGCGGGTTTCGGGTGGAAGATATGCCAGCATCGCCTTGCCGGTGGCGGTAAAGACGGCGGGCAGCCGCATACCCATGCGGAAGGTGACGCCGAGCGGCGCGGTGGAGTTCCGGCAGGAGGTATAGACCACCTCGGCCCCGATCAGACTGCTCAAGGTGATCGTGTGCCGCTCAAGGGCGGGGATCGCGCCGATCAGTCGATTGAACTCCTGCGCCATGTCGCTTTGGTCAAGCGCCGCGCCCGCCCATTTCAGCACATGCGCCCCGATCGTGTAGCGCCCCCGCTCCTCGTTCAGGAGGCCAAGCGCGGTGAGCGTGGCGAGCAGGCCATGGAGGGAGCTTTTCGGCAGGGCGAGGGCGCGGCCGATCTCTGCCTGCGCGGGCGGTTCTGGGGCTTCGGAGACATAGTCCAGAATGGCCTGCGCCCGCTCCACCGCGGGAACGAGGCGTGGTTCCGCCGCCGTCATCCCGCTCCTCCGCCAAGCCGGTCGGCAAGGAAAATGCCAGCCGCCTCTGCCAGCCGCCGCCCGGTCGCGACCTTTCCCGCGGCGGTGAACAGGCCGTGCGCATGGCGGGGCAGGTGGTGATGCTCAACCTCCGCGCCGTGGAGCGCGAGCCGTCCGGCATAGGCCACGCCCTCCTCCGCCAGCGGATCATGGCCGCAGGTCACGATGAAATGCGGCGCGCGGGAGGGATCGGCCGCCAGCAGCGGCGACAGGCGAGGGTCGGACAGATCCGCTTCCCCGGCGTAGTGGCCGCGGAACCATTCCATCGACCGGACGGAGAGCGGCACCCCCTGCGTCAACCGTCCCCAGGTGGCGCCGCGCAGGTCCGTTACGGGATACAGCAGCACGACCGCGGCAGGCTCCGTCGCGGAGGTATTCGCCAGCACCGCGGCAAGGTTGCCGCCCGCGCTGTCCCCTGCCAGCGCGATGCGCCCCGCGTCGATATCCAGCGTCTCGGCCTGATCGCGGAGCCAGCGAAGGCCGGCCTCGGCATCCTCAAGCGGCGTGGGAAAAGGGTGTTCGGGCGCAAGGCGGTAATCCACGGCGAACACGGCCGCCCCGGACGCTTGCGCCAGAAACCGGCAGAGCGGGTCGTGAGAGGCCAGCCCGCCGATAACCCAGCCGCCGCCATGCAGGAACAGGATGGCAGGCAACCGGCCCGCCGAAGGGCGATACTCCCGGATGGCGATGCGCCCCCCTGGCGTGTCGCCCGGCACTTCGATGCTATGGTCGCGCACCGTTGCCAGCGGCTCCGTCTGCAGGCCGTTCGCCGCGCCGGTCAGGTCGTAATTCGCGCGCGCTTCCGCCAGCGGAACGGTCTGAAAGGAGATCTCTCCCGCCTTGCGGAAGGCGCGGATCAGCGGGCGCTGATCCTCCGCCACATCGGCCAGCGGCAGCAGCGCTTCGGAGGCGTCCATCGTCATCTCCACGCGTAGTCGTCCGCGTTCCACTCCGCGGCGCGACGATATTGGTCCACCGTGCCGGACCAGTTGTTGATGACCTTTCCGGCGGCGTTCTTGTACCAGCTCGAACAGCCGGAGGAGAAGGCGGAGCTTGCCATATCGGCCTGCATCCTTTCGTTGAACCTGTCGAACACCTCCGCATGGACGGCAGCCGCGGCCCCGCGGGCCTCCGTCTCCCTGATGGCGCGGAGCACGTAATCCTGCTGGATCTCCAGCATGGTGATGATCGAATTGTGGTTCAGGTTGGTGTTCGGCCCATAGATCATGAACATGTTCGGAAAACCCGGCACCGTCATGCCGAGATAGGCCTCCGCCCCGTCCGCCCAGACGTCGGACAGGCTCGCGCCATCCTCCCCCTTGACGATCAGGTCGCCGTGAAACGCCTGACTGGCGAAACCCGTGCCGAAGATGACCACGTCGAAGGGAAGAACCGTCCCGTCCGCCGTCTCGATGCCGTCTTCGGTGAAGCGCGCGATGCGGCGGGTTTCCAGCGCCACGTTCTCCCGGCAGAGCGCGGGGAAGAAGTCGTCCGACCGCAGGATCCGCTTGCAGCCGAACTCGTAATCCGGCGTCAGTTTCGCGCGCAGATCCGGGTCCGCCACCTGCTTCTCCAGATGCTCCTGGGCGAGGCGGATGCCCTCCGCCTGCGCTTCCGATCCCACCTGCGTGCGCGAGAAGCCGTTCTCGCGGAAGGCATGGAGATGCGCGCGAGAGGCGTCGAACAGCGCGGGATCAGCCTCATAGGCGTCAAGCTGCGCGGGGTCGAACACGATCTGGTTGCGCGGCATGATCCAGTTGGCGGTGCGTTGGAACACCGTCAGCTGGCCGACTTCCGGCGCGATCTCCGGCACGTATTGCACAGCCGAGGCGGCATTGCCGACGGAGGCCACGCGCCTGCCCGCGAGCGGCACGTTCCCGTCCCACTCCGCGGAATGGAACGTCTCGCCCCGGAAGCTCTCCAGCCCCTCGAACGCCGGAATCGCGGGTTTGTTGAGTTGCCCCCAGGCGGTGACGAACACCTCCGCCGTGTAGCGCGCGCCGCCCCGCACAGCAAAGCGCCATAGCCGCGCCGCACCGTCCCACTCGGCGCTGAGGATCTCGCTGTCGAAGCGGATATGGTCGCGCAGGCCGTATTCCTCCGCCAGCCGCCCCATGTAGCCCAGCAGCTCCTCCCGCCCGGCATACATCCGGCTCACGCGGAGATGCGGAAAGAAGGAGTAGCAGTAGAGATGGGCCTCCGTATCGCAGGCGGCACCCGGATAGGCGTTTTCGCGCCATACGCCGCCGATGTCCCCCGCGCGTTCGAGGATGACGAAATCCTCATCCCCCGCGCGGACCAGCTGCGCGCCCATGCCGAGCCCGCCGAAGCCCGCGCCGAGGATCAGGGTGCGGACATGCGTGGCCCCCGCCATCAGAACGCCTCCTGATACAGGCGGAGCGCATCGGCCTCCGTCACCTCCACCGGATTGTTGATGAGCAGGCGCTGCTGCAACATAGCGTCGGAGGCGAGCATGGGCAGGCTTTCCTCCGTCACCTTCACGGCGCGCAGTTGCCGGGGCGCGCCGGAGCGGTCCATCAGCGTCAGCATGTGATCGACGAAAGCCGTGGCGCGGGCCTGTGTCCCCTCCTCAGAAGGCGGCAGCAGCGCATCGGCCAGCTCCGCATAGAGAGGCGCGGCTGCGGTGGCGTTGAAGCGCAGCACCGGCCCCAGCATCAGCGCATTCGAAAGCCCGTGGGGGATGTGGTAATGCCCGCCCAGCGGATAGGCCAGCGCATGGACCGCCGCCACGGGCGCATTGGCAAACGCCTGTCCGGCAAGGTTCGCGCCGAGCAGCATCGCCTCCCGCGCCTCGCGGTTGGTGCCGTCCTGACAGGCGGCGACGAGGTTGTCCGACAGCAGCTTCAGCGCCGCCCGCGCCAGCACGTCCGACACGGGGTTCTTCTTGTGGCGGCTGGTATAGGCTTCGATCGCGTGGACCATCGCGTCGATCCCGGTCGCCGCGGTGTGGAGCGGCGGCAGACCCACGGTCAGCTCCGCGTCGAGGATCACCTTGTCGGCGTAGAGCTGATCGGCCACGACGCCCATCTTCGTCGTCTCGCCGGTCGTCAGGATGGTGATGTTCGTCACCTCCGAGCCGGTTCCGGCGGTCGTCGGGATTTGGACGAGCGGCAGACGCCCGCCCGTCACCTTGCCGATGCCGTAAAGCTCCTTCAGCGGCTGGTCGGACGTGACGAGCACGGCGGCGAGCTTGGCGATATCCATGGACGAGCCGCCGCCCAGACCGATCACCACGTCGCTTCCCGCCGCGCGGGCCTTTTCCACGCAGGTCAGCAGGACCGCCTCCGGCGGATCGGCCACAACGTCGTCAAAGACGGTGACGGCGAAACCCGCTGCCTCCAGCGAGGCGAGCGCGGGGGCAAGCACGCCCGCCTGATGGAGCCCCTTGTCGGTCACGATGAAGGCGCTCCGCGCCGGGAACCAGCCCGCGAGGATCTCCCCCAGCCGGGCGGCGGCGCCCCACGCGACCAGCATCGAACCGGGTGTGTTGAACGTGAATGGTGTCATTGTCCCCTCCGCAATCCTGAGGCGGGCCACGGCCCGCCCGCTCCCCGGCGCTCAGACGGCCGAGCAGATGTATTTCATCTCGACATATTCCTCGATGCCGAACTTCGATCCTTCCCGGCCGAGACCGGACTGCTTCACCCCGCCGAAGGGAGCGACCTCGTTGGAGATGAGGCCGGTGTTGTGCCCGACGATGCCGTAGTCTAGCGCCTCCGCCACCCGGATCGAGCGGGCGAAATCCTTCGTGAAGAAATAGGAGGCGAGGCCGAAGATCGTGTCATTGGCCATGCGGATCGCCTCCTCCTCCGTGTCGAACGGGAAAAGCGGCGCGACGGGGCCAAAGGTCTCCTCCCGCGCGACGACCATCTCCGGCGTCACGCCGGTGACCACGGCGGGAGAGATGAACAGCCCGCCCAGACGTTCGCCCCCGGTGACGACCTTGCCGCCCTTCGCCCGCGCATCGGCAAGATGCTCCTCCACCTTTTCAATGGCGGCGGGTTCGATCAGCGGGCCGAGGACGACGCCCTCCTCCGTACCGGGGCCGACCTTCATCTTCTCCACCTTCGCCACCAGCCGCCGGGTGAACTCCTCATACACGCCGCGCTGGACGAGGATGCGGTTGGCGCAGACGCAGGTCTGCCCGGCATTGCGGTATTTGGAGGCGATGGTCCCTTCCACCGCCTGATCGAGATCGGCATCGTCAAAGACGATGAGCGGCGCGTTGCCGCCAAGCTCCAGCGACAGCTTCTTGATCGTCGGCGCGCATTGCGCCATCAGCGTGCGCCCCACTTCGGTCGAGCCGGTGAAGGAGAGCTTCCGCACCGTCTCCGATCCCGTCAAGACCTTGCCGATCACGCTGCTCTTGCCGGTGATGACCTGAAGCACGCCCTTCGGGATGCCTGCCTCCTCCGCCAGAACGGCAAGCGCCAGCGCGGTGAGCGGCGTGAGGTCGGCGGGGCGCACGATCATCGTGCAACCGGCGGCGAGCGCGGGGCCGACCTTGCGCGTGATCATCGCGGCGGGGAAGTTCCACGGCGTGATGGCGGCGGTAACGCCGATGGGCTGACGGATGACGGTGATGCGCTTGTCGGCCTGCGGGGCGGGGATCGTGTCGCCATAGACGCGCTTGGCCTCCTCCGCGAACCACTCGATGAAGGAGGCGGCATAGACGATTTCGCCCTTGGCCTCCGCCAGCGGCTTGCCCTGTTCCGATGTCAGGATGAGCGCGAGATCATCCGCATTCGCGATGATGAGGTCGAACCATTTGCGGAGGATCTGGCTGCGGTCCTTGGCGGCGCGTTTCGACCACGGGCCGAAGGCGCGGTCGGCGGCCGCGATCGCCTCCTCCGTCTCCGCCTCGCCCAGACGCGGAACCCGGCCGACGACATCGCCGGTCGCCGGGTTGGTGACGTCGAGCCATTCGCCCGACCGCCCCTCCACCCACGCGCCATCGACATAAGCGGCGGATTTCAGCAGGGCGGAATTGTTGAGTTTCATGGCGTGCTTCCCCGGATGTTCAGTATATTGAACTATGTTCAGAAATCTGCCGGGTACGGCGGCATATGTCAACCCGGAAAACCGCGGGGGGATGATCCCCCGGGCTCCGCCTCACGCCGCCGGAAGAGGGGTCAGTCGTCCACCCCGACCATCACGTCGGACGCCTTGACGACAGCGGCAGCGGCGCTCCCCACCGTCAGGCCGAGTTCCGCAACCGCTTCATTGGTGATGGAGGCGGTGATGACGCTGCCGCCACCGATGTCGATCCGCACATGGCTGGTCACCGCGCCCTTGACGATGTCAACCACCTTGCCCTTGAGAACATTGCGCGCACTGAGTTTCATTCGTTCCTCCTCTCGGCATTTGCCATAACCGATGATCCTGTTTCGCGCCCCCGGCCGTCAAGAGAAACGCCGTGGCCGTTGACGGGAACACCCTTGGGAAACGGGGCGCAGCGGTGCGGTGAAGCGGGCTGGCTCGAAGGGCCGGACGCCGTCTCCAGCCGCGAGGCATGGGTATCGCGCGGCAACATTTCCGCAACGCATCCTTATAGGCGGGAGGCTCCCGCCCGCATCGACTTGCTCGACATCATCGTCCATGCGGCGGTGCTGGCCAGGTCTGTTGCGCGGTCAGACCACGCCGCCCGACCCTGCTTCGCGCGGCCGGTGTGACCCGCCTGATCCACGCCCGATCTACGTTGGAGGAGGGCAGGCCGCTATCCTTCGGCGGGCATGTTGCCGCCTGACAGCGGATGGAGGAAAGATCCCGACATCAACGCATCTGCCTGCAGCAAGGACGTGTTGTTCCGGTGATCGTCTGAACCGCGATGGCTATGTACGCGACCTGTGGCGTTCCATTGGGAGGGAGCGGCTGACCCTTGCCACTCCGGCCGATGCGCGGTTCCTGCGCCATCCCGAAGCCGCGATGCCCTTCCTCTTGCAACGGTTTGGACGAAAGCCTGCTCGCCATGGCCATCGATCCGGTCCGTCATCATGCCATGGGGAGGCATCTCCAACCGGAGCGCCGTTAGCTCAGGGCGGGCGTGTACCCTGCACCACAGGCCATGAGGCGCAAGCTGATGAAAGCGAACCGGGGCCCGGGCTGCTGAAAAGCCGGACATTGACCTGCCCTTGCGTCGGATGCCGGAAAACCGGTTCGGGCATGCGCCGAAACTGCGGTTTCCGGGGCGCGGTTCAGGATGTGGAAAAGCCTCCCGGGTGCCCTCGGAGTGCTTTTTTGCAGCCTGTTGATGAGCGGAGCGCCGGGACTGGAGGCTGCGGTGCAAACGAGGCTGGGGTGCAACCAAGGCGGCCGCTGCAGGATGGCAACACTTTGGCTCTTGCTCGCGCCGTCAATCCGCCGTGGGCGCAGGGCACGAAGCGTAGCGGCGGAAGCGGCTAATCCCTCCTGCACCCGGACCCCCTTTCCCGGGATCAAGACGCTCCCGCCGCGCCCTTCCGCCAGTAGGCGGTGACGAAATGTGTCTCGCGCGGATGGTTCAGAACGGTGCGGAGATGGCTGCGGAGCGTGCGGAAGGCGGCGAATTCCAGCCCGGCCCAGACATAGGTTTCCGGCGGGACAGACAGCGTTTTCAGCGCTGCCACCAAAGCTGCACCGGGCGGGCCGTCGCGGAGAACCCAGTGCAGCTCCACCCCGCCGGGGTGACGGAGGGTCTGCCGCTCCGCCGCATCCGACACTTCGATGACGGCGTGGCCCTGCATGTCCGGGGCGGCTTCCTCCAGCGCGCGGGCGATGGCGGGCAGGGCGGTCTCATCTCCCGCAAGCAGCACGTGGCCTTCCCGCGGGATGCCACCGCCGCCGGGGCCGACCAGCGCCAGCCGCTCCCCCACCCGCGCCGCGGCGGCAAAGGCCGAACCGGGACCGGCGTCGTCATGCAGAACGAAGTCGATCTCCATCCACCCTGCCGCCGGGTCGATGCGGCGGATGGTATATTTGCGCACGACCCCGTTGCCGAAGGTGAACCGCCCCTCGGCATCGAAATGGGGCCAGACGGGGGCTTCATCCGCCGGCGGCAGCAGCAGCTTGCAGTGCAGCGCCGACAGGTCGGCGAAGCGCAGCAGGTCCGGCCCGGACAGGCGGAGGCGGCGCATGGCGGGGGTGATGTCCTCGATCCCCACGATCTCCATCTGCCGGAAGTTGGGCGGCACCGTCGTCGCGGGGAGGCCCCAGTCCACCTTCGGGCCGCCGAACTCCGCCAGATGTTCGCCAAGGTCGAGCCGCATCTCATGGGCGAGGGAGGCATCCGCGCCCCATGCCTCCATCCTGAGCATGTCCGCCGCCACGGTGACGGTGGCGCGGCGGAGGCCGAAGTCGATGCGCCAGACCCCTTCCGCCGTCTCCACCCGTGCGCCATGGCCGCCCAGATGCTCCGCGATCAGCCGGGCGAGGGCAGGGGCCTCCGGGGTGGTGACGCAGGCGGTGGTGGTCATCTCAGGCATGGTCATGTTCTCCAATCAGTCGCCGGATGCGCAGGGCGCCCCGGTCCAGTTCCGCCTCCACGCCCCAGACTCGGGCGAAGATATCGGGGGTCAGGACGGTCTCCGTCGCGCCCTCGGCGGCCAGTCGTCCGCTTTCCAGCACCGCCACACGCTCCGCCCATGCGGCGGCAAGCGGGATGTCATGCAGCACGACGACGATCCGCCGCCCGTCCCGCGCGATCTCGGCCAGAAGCTGCATGACGCGGTGCTGATGGGCGATGTCGAGCATGCTCGTCGGCTCGTCCAGCAGGAGGAGCGGCGCGTCTCCGGCCAGCGCGGGGGCAAGGCCCGCCATTTGCCGCTGCCCGCCCGAGAGCCTGTCCAGCCGGTCGAGCGCCAGCCCCCCCGCTCCCAGCCGGTCGAGCGCGGTGAGCGCCGCTTCCGCCGCGCGGTCACGCGACAGGCCCGGACGGGCTGCGCGGATCGCGGCGACGGAGGCTTCCAGCACGGTCAGTCCCACGCCGGAGGGCAGCATCTGCGGCACGAAAGCCACCTTGCGCGCCCGGTCGCGCGGCGAAAGGGCCAGCAGGTCCACGCTGTCCAGCCGGACCTCTCCCCGTGCGGGCAGAAGCCCGGCGATGGCGCGGAGCGCGGTGGATTTCCCCGCCCCGTTCGGCCCCAGCAATGCGGTGATGCCGCCGCCCGCCGTCTCGGAGAGGGACAGATCGTGCAGCACCGGACGACCGGGATAGCCTGACGTCAGATGGCGGACGGCAAAGCTCATCGCGCCACCCGGGCGATCAGGACGAAGAACACCGGCAGCCCGATCAGCGAGGTGACGATCCCCACCGGCAACAGCACGCCGGGGATCAGCGTCTTGGCTGCGGCGGAGGCGAGAGAGACGAGCAGCGCCCCGATCAGCAGGCTCGCGGGCAGGAAATGGCGGTGATCCTCGCCCACCGTCAGCCGCGCGAGATGCGGAGCGACGAGACCCACGAAGCCGATGGTGCCCGCCGTGGCCACCGCCGCCGCCGCCAGAAGACTGATGCGGAGGAGCGCCATGAACCGCAGCCGCCCGGGATCGACACCGAGGCTCGCCGCCCGCTCCGCCCCGAGGCGCAGCACGGTGAGCCGGGAGGACGCAGCAAGGGAGAACGGCACGGCGATGACCAGCGCCCCCGCCATCAACGCCACCCGGCGGCCATCGGCCTGCGCCAGATCGCCCATGCCCCAGAGCGCGAACTGCTTCAACGCCTCTGCCGGGGCCACGAACTGCACCAGCGCCAGAAGCGCGTTGAAGGTGAAGACCAGCGCGATGCCGAACAGCACCAGCAGCGCCGCATTTCCCTCTCTCCCCCGCACCAGCAGTTGCAGCAGTGCGATGGACAGGGCGGCCGCGACGAAGGCATTGCCCGCGACGGCAAGGTCGGGCGGGAGCCCCGGCAGGGCCAGCCCGAACACGATCGCCAGCGCCGCGCCGAAGCCGGCCGCGGCCGATACGCCCAGCGTGAAGGGGCTGGCGAGCGGATTGTCCAGCACCGTCTGCATCTCCGCCCCCGCCAGCGCGAGCCCCGCGCCCACCAAGAGCGCCAGCACGGCGACGGGCAGGCGGAGTTTCCACACGATGGTCATGGTCGCGGGAGAGAGCGTGGTATCCCCGCTGAGCGCACGCCAGAGGTCACTGATGCTCAACCCCGCAGGGCCGGTGCAGAGGTCCAGCACGAAGGCCCCCGCCACTGCCACTGCCAGCACAGCCAGAAACCCGGTGCGCCGCCGTTCTGCCGCGCGGTGGCGGGAAAGCCGGATATCTGTCGTCGCCGTCATGGGTCTGCTTGTTCCGTTCTCACTCCGCCGCGTCGATCCACAGCGCCCCGGTGAGCGGGGCGGCAAGGAAGCGCGCGTTGATCTCGGCCAGAGTGGCGGCGGGGTCAAGGTCGGGGAACAACTCGGGGTGAATCCAGCGGGCCAGCGCCTCGATGGCGACCATGTTGATGGCGGAGATGGTCAGCCCGTGCCAGATGCCGTGCAGCCGCTGCGTGGCAAAGGCGGGCGTCTCCGCGATCCCGGTGCGGGAGGCGGCGGCGCGCAGCCCCTGCCGCGCCGTCTCTGCATCCGCGCCCGGCCCGACGACCAGCCCCCCCGCCGCCGCCAGATAGCTGCCGCCCGTGGCGATATAGACCTGCGGCGCGCGGGCGATGACATATTCCGCCGACAGAGGCCCCGCCATGCCGGGGATGACCTCGGCCCCGATGTTCTCACCCCCCGCGAAATCGACGAAATCCCCGATGCCTTCGCCCTTGCCGGGGGACAGGCAGCAGGTTCCGCGCCCGGCATGGGCTTCCAGCAGCACGGGGGGGCGGTTGCTTTCGGGCAGGTCCGCCAGCCGCGCGCTGATCCGGGCGATCCGCGCGTCGGCAAAGGCGGCATAGGCGCGCGCCTGCTCCTCCCGCCCGATGAGCTGACCCAGCCGGAGGAGGCCGGCATGCGGCTCCTCTGCCCGGATGGTGGGGGTGAGCGCCAGCACGGCCACGGAAATGCCCGCGGACTCCAGCACCCGGATCATCGTGGGAGAGCGGTTGTAGAACGGGTCCAGCACCACCAGATCGGGGGAAAGCGCGATCAGCCCCTCCACCGAACCGCCCGCCGCCGGATCGCCGATATCCGGCACCGCCGCGAGGGCAGGGAGCGCCGCCTCCATCTCCGCCCGCGCGCCCGCATCGAGCCGCGCCGCGTTCCAGCCCGCCAGACGTGCGGCCGGATCGGGGTCGATCAGCGCGAGCGCGATGAACCCCATCCCGTCGGTCAGCACGATCCTTTGTGCCGGGTGGGCCAGCGTCACCTGCCGTCCGGCATCGTCCGTGATGGCCACCTCCGCGCCGGCGGGCCACGGCAGCAGGGCCATCAGGCAGACCGCCGCCCATATCCCGGCACGGGCGGTTGTCATGGCCGTCACCCGCGCCGCCATCCCCCGCGCCACCCATGACCGGCGTCCCGCCTGCTGGGGATG
>NZ_DAMDHB010000030.1:12648-49250 GCF_032102465.1 Haematobacter sp.
TGCCTGCTGGGGATGTGCCTGCTGGGGATGTGCCTGCTGGGGATGTGCCTGCTGGGGATGTGCCTGCTGGCCCGCCCCGCGTGCGGGGGCGGGCCAGCAGGTCGCAGGGCTGCCCGCTTCCGGCTGCGCGGGGCGGGACAGCCGCTTCACCATGAGTAGGCGAGGGTGAGCAGCACGCGCCGCTCCGCCCCGAAGGAGCAGGTGCCGTAGCCGTTGCAGGCGGCGACATAGTCCTTGTCGAACAGGTTCGTCACGTTCAGGTTCGCGCGGAGCCCCGCCAGCGACGGATCCTGTGCGCCGAAGTCGTAACCGATGGCGAGATCGACCAGCGTGAAGCTGTCCACCTTGGCGGCCCGGCCCTCATACGGCCCTTCCGTCGCGCCCCAGATGTTGTTGCCGGTGGCATAGGTGGAGCCCACGTAGCGCACGCCGCCGCCCACCGACAGCCCCGGAACGGGGGAGGAGGAGGGCAGGCGGTAGTTGAGCCAGAGCGAGGCGATCTGATCGGGAACGCCGGTCAGATGCTTGTCCACCGAGCGGTCGCCGTTCAGGATGTCCGGGTTGATCGCCGCGTCGGAGGATTCCGTCAGCCGCACCTTCTGATAGGTATAGCTGCCGATCAGGTCCAGCCCCTGCGCCAGCGACGCACGGGCTTCAAGCTCGACACCCTTGGCCTCGGACTTGTTGTCCTGCGTGTAGCAGGTGGAGAAGGCCCCCACATTCGCCGCGCATTCCGCCGCGTTGACCGAATCCGCCACCGGCTGTCCATCCTTGCTGCCAGAGAACAGCGTGATGCCGAAGGACCGGTCGCCCGAGGGGGCGAGATAGCGCAGACCCCCCTCCAGCATCTTGCCGGTGGACGGGTGCAGCACGTCGCCCGAGGCGGTCACGCCCAGCTCCGGCTCGAACGAGGTCGAGTAGTTCACGAAGGGCGCGAAGCCGTTGTCCATCAGATAGACGGTGCCGAGCTGCCAGGACACCTTTGAATCCTTGGCGGAAGAGGAGGTCACCGCCCCGTTCAGCCCGTTCGTCACGCTGGAGCCGGAGCGGATGTCGTCATGACGGAGCCCCGCCATGAAGCGCCACTGCCCGAAGGACGCCTGCTCCTGAAGGTAGAAGCCCGTCTGTTCGAACGGCTGGCGGAAGGCGCGGAAGGGCGTCACCCGGTCGATGTCCAGCCCATAGACCGGGTCGAAGATGTTGATCGACGGATAGTTGGCCCTGTCCCAGCCGTCGCGGAACCCGCCCGAGAGCTTCTGGTAATCCACCCCCGCCAGCAGCGTGTGATCGACGGAGCCGGTGGAGAATTTCGCCTGCGCATAGGTGTCGAAGGCGGTGGAGTAGGACTGATGGTCGGCCAGATAGATCAGCCGGTTCATCGTCACCTCGTCCGACATCCACGCGAAGTCGAGCGCCTTGGTGGTGCTGTCGAGCTCCCCGTAGCGGAAGCGGCTGTGAACGCTCCAGACCGGGTTGAACTGGTGGTCGAACTGGAAGCCGATGGATTTCTGCGTCCGGCTGTATTCCTGCCAGTTCGGATCGCCCTGCCAGAAGGTAGGAGACACGGTGCCATAGCCGGGGATCGGCAGAACGGAGCCGAGCGGCGGCACGAACTGTCCATCCGGCGCCTTCGGGTCGTGCTGATACATCGCCTGCAGGGTGAGCCGCGTGTCATCCGTCGGCGCCCAGGTGAGCGAGGGGGCCACCAGCACGCGTTCATCATGCTGGTAGTCGATCCCCGTCTTGCCCGCACGGCCGAGCGCGATGAAACGATAGGCGAAATCCTCGTTGAGCGGGCCGGTCAGGTCGATGCCCGCCTCCTTCCGCCCGTGGCTGCCGAAGGCCAGGTAGGCGTCCCGCGCGCGGGTGAATTCCGGCTGCTTGGAGACGAGGTTCACGATGCCGCCGGGGGAGCCGGAGCCGAAGAGCGTCGAGGCGGGGCCCTTCACCACTTCCACGCGCTCCAGCATCCATGGGTCGAACTGCACCCCCGTCCGGTCGGGGAAGCGCCAGCGCAGCCCGTCCAGCGTGCTGGCATAGCTCGCATCGGCGGAGAACCCGCCCGAGCCGCGCACGAAATAGCTGTCGAACCGGTCCGATTGCGCCCCGGCGGTGCCGGTGACGATGCCCGGCGTATAGCGCAGCGCCTGGCTGACCGTGGTCGCGCCCTGTTCCTCCATCTGTTCCCGCCCGATGACGTTCACGGTCTGCGGCGTCTCGATCAGCGGGGTATCGGTGCGGGTGGCCGAGGTGGAGACGCGGGGCACGATACCGGCGGGGCCGGTGCCGCTGTTCTGCGCCGTCAGCATGACGGGGGAGAGGACGGTGCCCGATGCCGCGCCGGTTGCGGCGGCAGGGGCCAGGAGGGCCGCGCTGCTTGCCCCCGTGCGCTGGAGCGCGATGCCCGTGCCCTCCAGCATCTGCCGCAGTGCCGCTTCGGGCGCGAGGCTGCCGGAGACGGCGCGCGTCGTCACACCCGCGAGCGCCGGGGGATAGGCCACCTGCCAGCCTGTCGCCCGGCCGAAGGCGCTCATTGCGCTGGAAAGCGGTTGCGCCGGGATGGCGATGCTCTGGGCCTGCGCAGCCACGGGCAGCGCTGCCGCCACTCCCAACACCGGCCCCGCCAGCGCCACGCTCAGGAGCAGCCGCGCGATCCCCCGGCTCCGCGCCGTTCGCCGTTCCGTATTCTGCCCGTTCATCTGTCCCTCGTTGTTCTGTCGGGCGCATATGTCGCCCCTTCGGAAACAATGACGTTCAGGCCCTGCCCACGTCACAAATTTTTCCCGAGTTTTTTACTTTTTCTTTGTTGCTCCACCGCGCGCCGACCGCCCGGTTCATGCATCGGTTCGGGCCTCAGTACAGCACCACCGCCCCGCCCGGCAGGTGACGGACGGTGAGGCCCGAAAGCCCCGCCAGCGCCGCCAGCGCGGCATCGGGATCGTGCAGCGAGAAACTGCCCGACACGTTCCGCACCCCTCCCCGCAACAGCATCACAGGCGCCGCCCGGTAGCGCCCGATCTCTGCCACCGCCTGGGCGAGCGGCGCGTTGCTGATCTCCATCCGCCCGCCGAGCCATGCGAGCGCGCTGTCCGTATCGGCCCGTGTGACCGGCGACAGACCGCCTTCGGCGAGCGCGGTCACGGCCTCGCCCGGCTCCAGCGTCGCCTCGTCCGGGCCGTCGATCTCGTGCACGGCCACGTGGCCCTCGCGGAGCACGACCCGGTCCCCCACCTCGTCAAGCCGGACGGTGAACTCGGTGCCGGTCACGCGCACTTCGCCCCGCCTGCCGGTGACGACAAAGGGGTGGAGCGCGTCATGGGCCACGTCGAAGAAGGCCTCGCCCGCCAGCAGCCGCACATGCCGGACGCCGCCCGTCATCTCCACCGCGATGGCGGAGCCGGTGTTCAGCGTGACCTGTGTTCCGTCGGCCAGTGCGATGCGCTCCTGCTCTCCCGCGCGGGTCGCATAGTCGGCCTGCCAGGCAATGAGCAGCCGCGGAGCCTGCCAGATCAGGCAGGCGACCAGCAGCACTGCCGCCATCCGGGCTGCAATCGCCAGCCGCTGGCGCGCCTTGCCGGGCCGGTGAACCGGTGGGCGCAGAGGAGGGCTGAGACCGGCGGAAGCGGCGCGAAGGGCAGGCGCCTGCCATGTGGCGACGAGGTCGTCGTAAGCGGCGCGATGGCGCGCATCCGCCGCGAGCCAGCGCTCGAACGCCGTCCGGTCCGCAGCAGCCCGGTTGTCACCCAGCCGCAGGAACCAGTCCAGAGCCTGTTCCTCCACCTCGGCGCTTGTCGGTCGGGGCATCAGTCTCCCTCGACCCGGCGCAGCACGTCCCGGCAATGGCCCATGACCAGCTTCATGTCATTATAGACGGTGTTGCGCGACACGCCGAGATCCTCCGCGATCCGGGCATAGCTCCAACCTTCGACATAGGAAAGCCGCCAGACCTCCCGCGCGCGTTCGGGCAGCGCGGCGAGGGCCGCCCGCAGGGCCGTGAGCCGCTGGCGTTCCATGAGGCAGGCTTCGGGGGTCGGGGCGTCGGCCGCTACATCCTCAAGCGCGGCGGGGTCAAAGACTTCCGTCTCCACCCGTGCGCGCCTGCGGGCGCGGCGGGCATGGTCCGTTGCGATGTTGCGGGCGGTTTCGTTCAGAAAGGCTTCGGGCCGGTTCACCGGCTGGGTCGCGACGGCCCGCGTGAGCTGGACCCAGGCATCCTGCGCGAGATCCTCCGCCGTATGCCAGTGCCCGACGCGCCCCGCCAGCCGCGCGAGCAGGGATCGTCGTCTGAGGAGATAGAGTTCGGTCAGCACGGCACTCTCCCGCGACCCTCCGTGACGGCGGGAGGGGCCAATTCCCGAGAGTTTTACTTCACGCGTTCGGTCAATGACCAGAGACAGTTTGCCGGCGGAGCGGGAAACGGTCGTCGATGCGCCCGATTGCATGTGGGGCGGCGGAGAAAGGCAGGCGGAGGGATTCGCAAGGGGCGCGCGGGAGCCGCCTTCGGATCGGCGTCCTCTCGGGACTTTCCGACATGAGCCACCTCCGCCACCACCGGAAAGGCGACGGGTCATGGGCGATGACCGGCTCGGTCGTCGCTCTGCGGCGGATGGGCAGGACCCGCGACCCCTAACAGGCTGCTGAAAAGGGTTTTTGGCCTGTGTTGGAGCGGAAATCATTCGCAACCTGATGAAATCCAGCCGGAAATCTATACTTACGGGCTGATTTTCCGATTTCCGGCACAGAGGTATGACACTTCGGGAGTTTTTCAGCAGCCCGCTAAAGGGCGGGTCGCAGCAGCCGCGTCTCCGGCAGGTCCGCGACCCTTTACAGGCTGCCCCAGCAATGTTTCAGGTCTGCGCGGGAGTGGGAAATCGCCTGAAACCTGACGAAATCCAAACATTCCGCGGCCGATGCTCCGATGTACAGGGCATAGACATGGTATCCCGGAACTGTTCGGCAGCCTGTTGGATCAGGAAGCGGTTTTTAGCCATGCCGCCGCCGATTTGCCCGATCCAGCCGCCCGATCCGCCCCGCCCGTTCCACCGCGCCCGTTCCACCGCGCCGGGGCCAGTCCACTCCGGCCACGCCAAGCTGCTGCATCCGGGCCAGCCGCCCCGCCCGGACCCGTCCTCAGGCAGAGGCGACGGGGCTGTCCCGCTCGCTCCCGGAACGGAAGCGGAAGCTCCCTTCGCCCATGCCGATGAGATTGCCCGCCCCGTCGCGCACTTCGCCGGTGCAGAAAACGATCTTCCGCCCGCCCGCCTTCATGAGCGCAGTGGCGCGCACGACCCCCTCCTTCACCTGCCCGGTATAGGATACGGTGAGGGACAGGGTGACGGCGGCCTTCGGTTTCGCCGGATCGCCGCTCCATGTCGCGGCATAGCCGCAGGAGGCGTCGAGCAGCGTGGCGATCACCCCGCCGTGCAGCACGCCCGAGCGGTTGAGGTGCCGGCCGTTAACCCGCATCTCCACCACCGCCCGGCCCTCCGACCATTCGGCGAGCCGGTAGTCCAGCACACCGCGCAAACCCTCCGGCGTGTTCTCCTGCGTGACGGGAAAGGCGGGGATGGGGGTGTCTTCAGGCATGAACTCGCTCTTCGCTGGTATCGCGCGCGAAGTAGAGATCGTGAAGACGGGAAAGGTCAACCGCTTCTGCCGGTTCGGAGAGGATCACCTTGCCCCCGCGGACCAGATAGACATGGTCCGCGATCTTGAGCGCCTTGTTGGTGTTCTGCTCCACAAGCACGATGGTCCGGCCTTCCTTCTTCAGCCGGTCGAGGATCGCCATGACCTCATCCGTCATCACGGGCGACAGCCCGAGGGAGGGTTCGTCCACGAGGATCACCTTCGGCTCCTCCATCAGCCCGCGCCCCATGGCGAGCATCTGCGCTTCTCCGCCGGAGAGGGAGCTGGCAAGCTGATGGCGGCGCTCCTTCAGGCGGGGGAACATGTCATAGGCCATTTCCAGATTGCGCGGGACGTTCGGGCGGCACCGTTCGATGAAACCGCCGATCAGCAGGTTGTCCTCCACCGTCATGTCGCGGAAGATCATCCGGCCCTCCGGGATCATCGCGATACCGTCCTTGACCAGCGTCCAGGTGGGTGTCCCGGCGACATTCCGCCCGGCAAAGCGGATCTCGCCCGAGCGGACGGGGATCAGCCCCATGATCGCCCGCATGAGCGTGGTCTTGCCGCCGCCGTTCGGGCCGAGGATGCAGGTGAGCTTGCCCTCCTCCGCCGAGAGGGAGATGTCCCACAGCACGTTGATCGCCCCGTAGCCGGCGCGGACCTTGTCGATTTCAAGCAGCTTCGCCACCGGTATAGCTCCTGATCACTTCGGGGTTGCGGAACACGTCGTCAGGGGTGCCATCGGCGATGAGGCGGCCGAAGTTCAGCACGATGACGCGCGGACAGGTGTTGGAGATCGTCTCTATGTCATGCTCCACCATCAGCAGCGCCAGGCCGAACCGCGCGCGCGCCTCGTCCAGCGTCTGCATGAAGGCGCGCTTGCCCGCCGTTTCCAGCCCGGCGAGCACTTCGTCCAGCATGAGCAGCCGCGGATTGGTGGCGAGCGCCTTGCCCACCTCCAGCGCCTTCTGCTCCGTCAGCGCGAGAGAGGTGGCGGCATCCATGTCCGCCTTGTGGCCGAGGCGGGTGATGTCGAGGATCTCGGCGATCTTCTCCGCATCGACGCGACCGGTGCCGAAACGCTGCGCGACGATGAGGTTCTCCCGCACCGTCAGTTCGTGCATCGGCTGCGGCACCTGGAACGCCCGGCCAAGGCCGATGCGCGCGCGTTTGTGGATGGGCATGCCGATCAGGTTGTGCCCGGCGAAGGAGAGCGTCCCCTTCGTCGGCCGCACGAGACCGGAGACGGCGTTGAAGAGCGTGGTCTTTCCCGCGCCGTTCGGACCGACGAGGCCGATCACCTCCTTCTCCGCCAGCGAGAAGCTGACATCCGAAACGGCGACGAGCCCGCCGAAGGCGACGGTGACCCCATCAAGCGCGAGCATGGCTGCCCCCCCTGGTGAAACGATCCCGGATCCAGGGCAGCAGGCCCTGCGGCGAAAAGATGACGATCACGGCCAGCAGCGCACCAAGAATGAGCTGGTGGCCGGAGGGCAGGATCTGCTTGAACAGGAACTGATCCACCAGATAGACGACCATCGCGCCGGCGAGCGGGCCCCAGAGCGTCCGGTAGCCGCCGAAGATCGCCGCGACGATGGCGAGCGTCGTCCAGCTTCCGTTGAAGGCATATTCCGGTTCGAGGAAGTTGATGTAATGCGCATTGAACGCGCCCATCATCCCCGCGAAAAATGCGGCAAGCAGCAGGATCAGCGCCTTCAGCATCGTGGCATTGACGCCGACGACGCGGGTCGCATCCTCGCTGTCGTGCATGGCGCGGAGAGCGAGGCCCTCCGGGCTGCGGCGCACCAGCGCATAGACCAGCATGCTGAACAGGACGAGCGACAGCACCACGAAATACCCGCCGAGCGGCGTGCCGAAGTCGACCGCCCCGATCTTGGGCAGACGGGGGATCGACAGGATGCCGCCCGCGCCGTTGGTGAGCCAGCGCATCTCGGTCGCGAGGATGCGGAAGATCTCGGCAAAGGCCAGCATGGCGAGGGCGAAATACGGCCCCCGGAGCCGCAGCGCGGGCATGGTCACGATGGACGCGGCCGAGGCGATCAACCCCGCCACCGGCATGGCGAGAAACACCGGCCAGCCCGCCTTCATCACCAGAAGGGCGGAGGCATAGGCCCCGACGCCGAAGAACGCGGCCTGGCCGAAGCTGACCATGCCGCCCAGATTGCCGAGCATGGCCCAGGAAACCGCGATGCCCGCGATGGTGAGCGCCGCGACGATGATGCCCATCACATAGGTATTCGTGGCAAAGACCAGCGGGACGGCGATATAGGCGAGGGCGAGAAAGACGATGAGTGCGATATGTTTCATCCACGCCTCCTCGCACGGCCGAAGAGCCCGGAGGGCATGACGAGAAGAACGACGAGGAACAGGACCATCCCCGCCATCGGCTGCAGCGCGGAGGACCAGAGCGTTGCCGTCAGGCTTTCAGCGATGCCGATCAGGATGGCGCCCACCAGCACACCCGGCACGGAGCCGAGACCCGCCAGAACGGTGATGACGAACGCCTTGATGGTCAGCGCATGGCCGACGGAGGGCTGGATCACCTGCCCGGTATAGAGCGCCACGCCCGCGATGGCGGCAAGCAGCCCGGCCACGCCGAAGGAGAGAACCTCCGTCGTGCGCGGGTTGATGCCCATGAGCTTGGCCGCATCCCGATTGGACGACACGGCGCGGAGCGCCCGGCCATACCAGCTCCGGTTGAGCCACCACCAGACGGCGGCGACCATGACCGCGCCCGCCAGCGCCGCCAGCACCTCCGCCTTCATGGCATAGAAGGTATCGGCCATCACGAAGGGCTCGTGGTACCAGGCCACGTTGGTGGAGCGCACGTCCGCCGACCAGATGAGCAGGATCGCGTTGGTAAGCGCGATGCCGATGCCGAAGGTCAGGATCAGGGAGTTGATCTCCCGGTCCGTCTTGATGCGGGTGAGCAGCAGATAGACGAGCACGCTGGTGAGCGACACGATCACCACGGCGAAGGGGAGCGCCCAGATCGGGTTGAGGCCGTATTGCGACTCCGCCGTATAGGCGATGTAACCCGCGAGGAGCACGAGCTCCCCATGGGCGAGGTTGATGATCCGCATCGTCCCGAAGACGAGCGCGAGGCCGAGGGCGATCAGCGCGTAGTAGGCGCCGACCAGAACCCCAGAATACAGGGACTGGATGATGAGTTCTGTCATGGTCTTTCCGTGGAACGCGCCGTTACCAGGCGACGCCGGGGAAGGTGGCGGGGCCGGTCTGGGCCTCGGGCGGCCAGACGATGGGGATCTGTCCGGCCTGATGCTGGCCGATCCGGTGCGAGAAATTCACGTTGTCGCCGCCCTCGTCGAAGCGGACGGTGCCGATCAGCGTCTCATGTTCCTTGCCGCGGAGGGCGCGGATGATGCCTTCGGTGGAGGGATCGCCCGCGTCATAGGCCTCCGCCACCGCGTTGAACAGCAGGGTGGACTGCACATAGCCGTAGATGCCGAGGTAATCGACATCCTTGCCGAACATCTGCGCATAGACTTCCGCAAAGACACGCTCCTGCTCCGTCAGGAACTTCGGCGGGAAGGAGACGGTGGAGGTGCCGTAGACGTTGTTCATCAGCTCGGGGAAGTCCCTCCACATCTTGGTGGTGGTGAGCGACCAGACCCCGCCGATGGCCTTGACATCCGGGGTGAAGACGCGGGCGGCGCGGATGATCCCGACATAGTCGTTCTCATAGCCGATCATCGCGATGGCCTCCGATCGGTCGATGACCTTGATCTTGTGCATGATCGGCTTGAAGTCGGTCACGGAGGCGTCGAACGGGTGCATGGTCACCGCGATGCCGCTTGCCTGCCAGTCCTTCTCCAGCATGCGGGCCACTTCCTGCGTGGCCTCCCGCGTGGAGTAGAGCACGGAGACGGAACGGATGCCCTGATCGCGGTAGAATCCGGCCAGCGCCTTGGCATAGCCCGCCGCGTTGTTGATGCGGAAGAAGGTCTTGAGACCCCGGTGGCTCAGTTCCGTGGCCACCCCGCCGGAGGTGATATAGACCTTGCCCAACCGCTCCGCCGTGTCGGAGGCCGGTCCGATGATGTTGGAGCCGTAGCCGCCGGTAAAGGCGATCGCCCCCTCGGAGTTCAGCTTCTCGATTGCCGCGATGGCCTTGGCCGGCTGGGTTTCGTCGTCCACGGTGATGACCTTTACCGTGTGGCGGCCGTTGGTGCGGTTGAAGATCTCGGCGGCGACCTGGATCCCCTCGTTCATGCCCTGGCCCACGCGGGCCAGCGGGCCGGTGAGCGGCAGTTCCGATCCGATGATGAATTCCGCCGCACGCGCACCTGTCGCGCCGCCAAGTCCGACCGTCAGCGCGAGCGCCGAGGCCGCGAGAAGTCTCAGCATTCTTTCTCCTCCCCCAAGGGTCATGTCAGGTGTCGCCCCGCGCCATCGCGGCGAGGCGGTTTTTCAGGATCTTGCCCGTCGCCCCTGCGGGCAGCGCCTGCATCACCACGTAGTCGCTGGGATGCTTGTAGGGCGCGAGATTGGCCGCCACGTGGGCCTTCAGCGCGTCGAGATCGAGCGCCACCTCCGGCGCTGGTTCGAGAAAGGCCACGACCTCCTCGTTCCCGGCCTCTGCCGGGCGCCCGACGACGGCGGATTGCGTGATGCCGGGGAAGGCGTTCAGCACGGCCTCCACCTCCACCGGATAGACGTTGAAGCCGGAACGGATGATGAGTTCCTTCGACCGGCCCACGATGAACACCGCTCCGTCAGGCTCGATCCGCGCGAAATCGCCCGTGTTCAGCCAACCATCGGGAGAGAGCACCTGCGCCGTCAGGTCGGGGGCGTGATAATAGCCCTTCATGATGCCGGGGCCGCGTGCCCAGAGCTCGCCGATCCCGCCTTCCGGCGCATCCTTGCCGTCCGGCCCCACGAGGCGGAGTTCCACGCCGGGAAGCGCGGGCCCCACGGACACGTCCGCGCGCCGGGTGCCCCAGATCATGCCGGTCAGCGTGGGCGAGGCCTCCGTCAGCCCGTAGCCGTTCAGGACGGGAAGCCCGAAGAGCGCCTCCGTCCGCGCCTTCACCACCGGATCGAGCGGCGAGCCGCCCGAGGACAGGACGCGAAGCGCCGGGATGGAAAGGCGCGCCTCCGTCCCCAGCAGCTCGATGAAGCGCGCATACATCGCGGGCACGCCGAGGAAGCAGGTGATCCGCCCCGATTGCAGATCCTCCAGCACCTTGCGGGCGGAGAAACGCGGCATGAACTCAAGGCTCGCGCCCGAGGTCAGCGAGCACAGGAACACCGAGGAAAGCCCATAGACATGCGACATCGGCAGCACCGCATAGACCACGTCCTGCGGGCGCATCTGGCGGGTGGCGGCGGACAGGCTTCCGACCGACAGCAGGTTCCGGTGGGTGAGCATCACGCCCTTCGGCTTGCCCGTGGTGCCGGAGGTGTAGATGAGCGCCGCCACCTGCTCGCCCGTCGGGTCCACCGGCTCGGGCAGCGTCGTCTCGTTCAGCGGGCCGATGGCGATGCGGCCCAGATGGGGCACGTCGATTTCCGCGATCCCGGCATGGGCGGCATGCTGCGCCGCATCCGGGGACACTTCGACGGTATAGATCACGCGGCGCGCGCCGGAATGCGCGCGGATCGTCTCAAGCTCACCCTCCGAGAGCCGCGCGTTGATCGTGGCCAGCCACACGTCGATCGTGCCCGCCGCCAGCAGCAGCAGGGCGAGCGCGATGCCGTTCTCGTTCACGACCATGAGCCGGTCTCCCGGCCGCAATCCCTGATCGGTGAGCCAGCGGGCGGTGTCCCGGATCGCCGCGGCGGCTTCGCCATAGGTCAGGCGGCGGTCACCCTCCACCAGCGCGGTGGCGTCGGGGGTGCGCTCCGCCCAGTCGAAGACCACATCGGCCAGCCGGGGCGGCAGCGTCTTCAGGGCGGCGAAGGCGCGGGCGCGGGTGGCCTCCGCAGCCGCTGCCGGGGTCTTTGGTTCGGCAATGTCTCCATGCGATGTCATCGCGTCTCTCCAGTATCACGTCGGCCAGCGGGCGGCTGGCCCGGTATCAGCGCCGGGCGAGGCTCGCCTCGATCCGTCCGACGGTTTCGACAAGGCGGGGGCCGAAATCCGCCGCCAGCCGGTCCGCCGGCATGACGAGCGCGGGCGCCCCGCAGTTGAACGACAGCACGCCGCGCCCGCCGGAAAGCGGGATGGCGCGCCCGACGGAATGGATCGTGCTTTGCCAGGCGCCGGTCGTCTGGGTGAAACCCAGCGTCGCGTGGTCGCGCATTCCGTCCTCTATCTCCTTGCGCACGGCGGGCCAGTCCACGCCGTGGCGGGCCTTCAGCAGGTCCATCGCCTCCGTGCGGTCCGCCTCCGGTGCCACGGCAAACCACGCCTTGCCCATGGAGGTGGTGCCGAGCGGTATGCGCGAGCCCACCTCGAGGTTCAGCTTGAGCGGCCCGCGCCCGCGCGCGGTTTCCACATAGACCATGGCGGCCCGGTGCCTGCGGCCCATGGAGACGGATGCGTCCGTCTCCAGCGCCAGCGTCTGCATGAAGGGCCGCGCCACCTCCCGGAAATCCAGCGAGGAAAGCGCGCTGTAGCCCAGAGACAGCACGCCGATGTCCAGCCGGTACTTGCCCGTCGCCTCATCGGCGCGGAGGTAGCCCAGCTCGGTAAGGGCATGGGTCATCCGGCAGACGGTGGCCTTGGGCAGGCCCGTCCGTCGCGCGATGTCCTGATTGCCCAGCGTCCGGTCCGCGCCGCCAAAGGCGCGCAGCACATCCAGACCGCGGGCCAGCGCGGTGACGAACATGCGGTCCCGATTGCCGGGCTGCGTTTCAGGCTCGAGTCCCGCCTCCCGCGGCATCATCCCGTCCTCCTTCTCCTCCTCCGAGGGGATGGCACGACGCCGGAGGGAATGTCAAAGTAAAATGGAACATGATTTCGCACAGCGAAACTGTTTTGTCGGACGACCTAATTCTGCACCGCAGAACTGAGCCGCGTTGAGCGAAATCCGGGTGAATGGCGGTTTGTCAGCCCCCGACTCGGCCGGTCAGGCTCCGTGCGATATCGGTCAGGCGCGGCCGGACTTCCGAGAGCAGGAAGTCCGGCGGGGTCATCACGGTCGGCGCGCCGCAGTTCAACACCATCGGCGGCAGCCCGCCACCGGGATGAAAGCCCACCGCGATGCCGCTCACCTTTTCCTGCCAATCGCCAAAGGCGGTGGCGCAGCCATATTGCTCGTAATCCCGCAGACCCTTCTCGATCCCCGCGCGCAACCGGGGCCAGGCGCTTTCGTCGATGGCGCGAATCTCGTCCATCAGATCGTCCCGTTCACGGCTGTCGCAGACGGCGAGATAGGCCCGCCCCATGGCACTGCGGCTGAGCGACATCCGGGTGCCGATTTCCACGTTCAGAAGGATGGTCGCCCTGCCGTGGCAGCATTCGACATAGCGCATGGAGAGCCTGTCCCGCACCCCCAGCCCCGCAGAGGCATTGGCGAAATGGGCCAGATCCTGCAACCTTTCCCGCGCCAGCGCCCGGATGTTCAGCCCTCCCAGCACGACGGAGGCCAGCCCCATGAGCGCCGGGCCATGCCGGTATTTGCCATGCGCCTCCGAATAGGTGAGATACCCCCGGCGGGTCAGCGTATGCGTCAACCGCGAGACGGTGGACTTGGGCAGGCCGCAGCGTTCGGCGATCTCCGTATTGCCCAGAAACTCCTCCCCCCGCTTGAAGCTGGACAGAACATCCAGCCCGCGCGCCAGGGCGGTGATGAAGCTCCTGTCGTCTTCCTCGGAGGAAAAATTCTGGGATCGGCTTGCCACTGACTGCTCCTTGCGATGAAGTTCCCATTTGTCCGCAGCGTCACATCGAGTCAACGCAATTCCGTCAGGTGGAACAATCCACGCCCAATAAAGCGGCGACTTGGGGTTTGACACTGCGCGATTTTGGGAGCACAAATTCCGACCAGCAGATAATTGTTCTGCACAGCGGAACGTGGAGGAAATGCCGTGAACGATTCGACGATGCCCGCAGCCGAAGCCACCAGCTATGCCGCCGAAGGGGGCGTCGCGCTGATCACGCTGACCTCTCCGCCGGTGAATGCGCTTTCGGCGAAGATGCGGCAGGGCATCCTCGACGGTCTTGCCCGCGCGGGGGCCGACCCGGACGTGCGTGCCGTGGTGATCACGGGCGCGGGCCGGATCTTCTGCGCCGGGGCGGATATCACGGAATTCGGCAAACCGCCGGTCGCGCCCACTCTGCCCGATTTGCTCTCCGGGGTGGAGGAAAGCGTCAAGCCCGTCGTCGCCGCCGTCAACGGCGCGGCGCTCGGGGGTGGATGTGAGCTCACGCTGGCCTGTCATGGCCGCGTGGGCTCCGCCGCCGCGGCGATCGGTCTGCCGGAGATCAAGCTTGGCATCATTCCGGGTGCGGGCGGCACGCAGCGTCTGCCCCGCATCCTCGCGCCCGCCGATGCCTTCGCCATGATGCTGAAGGGCGATCCGGTGAAGGCGCCGAAAGCGAAGGCGCTCGGCCTGCTGGACGAGGTGGTGGAGGCCGATGATCTGCTTCCCGCCGCGCGCCGTCTCGCACTGGCCTTCGCCGACAAGGGCGATTGGCCCGTGACCGGCCAGCGCCGCGTCGAGAGCAGCCCGGAGGCCCGCGCGGCCTTTGACGCGGCTGCCGCCGAGGCGCGGAAGAAATCCGGCGACCTGCTGAATACCGGCGCGCTGATCCGCTCGGTGGAGGCCGCCTTCGACAAGCCGCTTGCCGAGGGCCTCGCCGTGGAGCGGGAGGAGTTCAAGACCCTCGTCGCTTCCGATCAGTCGAAGGCACTGCGCCACGTCTTCTTCGCCGAGCGCGCCGCCGGCCGCGTCCCGGGCATCGGCAAGGACGTGAAGCCCCGCAAGGTGGAAAAGGTCGCCGTGATCGGCGCCGGCACGATGGGTGCAGGCATCTCCATGGCCTTTGCCAATGCGGGAATTGCGGTCCGCGTGATCGAGACGTCGGAGGAGCTGCTCGCCAAGGGGCTGGAGCGGATCCGGGGCACCTATGCGGCTTCCGTCAAGCGCGGCTCGCTGTCAGAGGCCGACCTTCAGAAGCGCATGGCGCTGATCGAGGGGCAGGTGGGCCTTTCCGCCGCCGGTGAGGCCGACATGATCATCGAGGCCGCTTTCGAGGATATGGGCGTCAAGCGCGAGATCTTCGGGGAGCTGGCCCGCGTGGCCAAGGCGGGCGCGGTGATCGCGACCAATACATCCTATCTCGACGTGAACGAAATTGCTGCCGCCGCGCCGGGACGCGAGGCGGATGTGATCGGGCTGCACTTCTTCTCCCCCGCCAATGTGATGCGGCTTTTGGAGGTCGTGCGCGGCGACAGGACGGCGCCGGATGTGCTGGAAACCGGCCTGACCATCGGGCGCAAGATCGGCAAGCTGCCCGTGGTCTCCGGTGTCTGCTTCGGCTTCATCGGCAACCGGATGCTGGCCCAGCGGACCCGCGCGGCGGAGCGTCTGCTCCTGTCCGGCGTCAGCCCGTCGGAGGTCGATGACGCGATCACCGGCTTCGGTTTCCGCATGGGGCAGTTCGCCATGTTGGACCTTGCGGGCATCGACATCGGCTGGCGCACGCGCAGGGCATTCGGCGGCTTTGCCCCGATCGGCGACCGTCTGGCGGAGATGGGGCGGTTCGGACAGAAGACGGGCCGCGGCTTCTACCTTTACCCGGAAGGCGCGCGGAAGGGCGTGCCGGACCCGGAAGTAACTCAGATCATCGCCGAGGAGGCGAAGGCCCGCGGTGTCTCGCCCGAGACGCTGACCGGCGAGGAGATCGTGGAGCGCCTGTTCTACCCGATGGTGAACGAGGGTGCCCGCATTCTGGAGGAGGGGATTTCCTACCGCCCCTCCGACATCGACCTTGTCTGGATCAACGGCTACGGCTGGCCCTCCTGGACGGGCGGGCCGATGTTCTGGGCCGATGGCGTCGGGCTCGACAGGATCGTGGCCTCGCTCGAGGCGCAGGCGAAGCGGTTCGACGCGCCGGAACTGGAACCTGCGCCGCTGCTCCGCCGTCTTGCCGAAGAAGGCAAGGGTTTCCAATCGCTTAAGGAAGGCGCGTGAGCGCCTTTCGGGGAGAGATACATGACTGAAGCGGTAATCGTTTCCACGGCGCGCACGCCGGTCGGCAAGGCGCATCGCGGGAGTTTCAACCTGACGCGCGGGGCGGACATGGCTTCCCACGCCATCCGCGCCGCGCTTGCCAAGGCCGCGGTGGAGCCGGAGGCGGTGGAGGAGGTCGTGCTCGGCACCGGCTATCCCGAAGCGGCGACGGGTGGGAACGTCGCGCGCCACGCTGCGATCATGGCCGGTATCCCCGTCCAGTCCTCGGGCGTGACGGTGAGCCGGTTCTGCGCCTCGGGGCTGGAGGCGGTGGCCGCCGCCGCCGCCCGGATTACCCGGGACGGCACGCCGGTCGCCGTGGCGGGGGGTGTAGAATCCATCAGCCTCGTTCAGCCGGTGACCCGGCGCGACCTGGTGCAGAACCCCTGGCTGATGGAGCACAAGCCCGACATCTACATCTCCATGATCGAGACGGCGGACAACGTCGCCCGCCGCTACCAGATCAGCCGCGAGGAGCAGGACCGCTTTTCGCTGGAAAGCCAGCACCGCACCGCCGCCGCACAGGAAGCGGGCCGGTTCGACGAGGAGATCGTGCCCATGGACGTGACCTTTCAGGTGACGGACAAGGCCACCGGCGAAACCACCACCCGCGCGGGGCGGATCGCGATGGATGAGGGCAACCGGCCCGACACCACCTATGAGGGGCTGGCAAAGCTGAAACCCGTGCGGGGTGAGGATGAGTTCGTCACTGCCGGCAATGCGAGCCAGCTTTCCGACGGCGCCTCCGCGCTGATCCTGATGTCGGATGTGGAGGCGCAGGCCCGCGGGCTGCAACCGCTCGGCACCTTCCGGGGGTATGCCACGGCTGGATGCGAGCCGGACGAAATGGGCATCGGCCCGGTCTTTGCCGTGCCCCGCCTGCTGGAACGTCACGGGCTGACCGTGAACGACATCGACCTGTGGGAGCTGAACGAGGCCTTCGCCTCGCAATCGCTCTACTGCATCCGCACGCTGGGGCTGGACCCGGAGAAGGTGAACGTCAACGGCGGGGCCATCGCCATCGGCCATCCCTTCGGCATGTCGGGTGCCCGTCTTGCGGGCCACGCTTTGATCGAGGGCAAGCGCCGGGGGGCAAAGCTCGCGGTCGTCACAATGTGTATCGCCGGCGGCATGGGTGCGGCCGGTCTTTTCGAAATCGGGAGCTGAGCATGGATCTTCGTTTCACCCCTGAGGAAAACGCGTTCCGCGCCGAGGTGCGGGAGTTTCTCCGCAAGGAAATCCCGGAGGAGATCCGTGAAAAGGTCTCCGCCGGACGGAAGCTCACGCGGGAGGATATCGTCACCTCGCAGCGCATTCTGAACAAGAAGGGCTGGGCGGTGGCGCACTGGCCGCTGGAATGGGGCGGTCAGCCGTGGTCGCCGATCCAGCGCTACATCTTCACCGAGGAACTCCAGCAGGCCGCCGTGCCGCTGCCGTTGCAGTTCAACTGCTACATGGTCGGCCCGGTGATCGCCGCGTTCGGCAATGAAGAGCAGAAGAAGCGCTTCCTGCCCGCAACGGCCAATCTCGACATCTGGTGGTGTCAGGGCTTCTCCGAACCGGGCGCGGGTTCCGACCTTGCCAGCCTCAAGACCCGCGCGGTCAGGGACGGGGACCATTACGTCGTCAACGGTCAGAAGACGTGGACGACGCTCGGCCAGTATGCCGACTGGATCTTCTGCCTCGTGCGGACCAACACGGAGGTGAAGAAGCAGCAGGGCATCTCCTTCCTGCTCATCGACATGAAGACGCCGGGCGTTACCGTCCGTCCGATCATCACCATCGAGGGCCATCACGAGGTCAACGAGGTGTTCTTCGACGACGTGCGCGTCCCGGTGGAGAACCTCGTCGGCGAGGAGAACAAGGGCTGGGACTATGCCAAGTTCCTGCTCGCCAACGAACGCTCCGGCATCGCCCGCATCGGCATGACCAAGGAGCGCATCGGACGGATCAAACGGCTTGCCCGCGAGGTGCCGAACGGCACCGGCACCATGTGGGAGGACGGCGATTTCCGCGCCCGTCTGTCGCAGGTGGAGATCGAGCTGAAGGCGCTGGAGATCACCAACATGCGCGTGATCGCCAATCAGATGAAGTCGGGCTCCGACAAGCCGGACCCGGCGTCGTCCATCCTGAAGATCAAGGGGTCGGAGCTTCAGCAGGCTTCCACCGAACTGCTGCTGGAGCTTGCGGGCCCCTATGCGGCGGTCGGGCCGGACCGGGCGGGCGAGGGCAACGAACTGCCCGATTTCGACTGGGCTGACGGGGCGGCGGCGCTTTATTTCAACAACCGCAAGGTCTCGATCTACGGCGGATCGAACGAGATCCAGCACAACGTGATCGCCAAGGCGATTCTCGGGCTTTAAGGGGGCGAGCGATGGACTTCGATTTCACCAGCGAGCAATCGCAGCTCAAGGACAGCGTGGACCGGTTCCTTGCCGCGCGCTACGGCTCCCTTGAGGACCGGGAAAAGAACCGCAGGCATACGGGCGGCTTCGACCCGGCGATCTGGGCGGGCTATGCGGAACTCGGCCTGCTGGGCATGCCGTTCTCCGAGGAGGACGGCGGCTTCGGCGGTGGTCCGGTGGAAACCATGATCGCCATGGAGGCGGTCGGCCGGACCCTCGCGCTGGAGCCCTATCTGTCGACGGGCGTTCTGGGGGCCACCGCGCTGCGTCTGGCCGGAAACGCCCGGCAGAAGGAGACGCTGATCCCCGAGGTGGCGGAGGGCAATCTCCGCCTGTCGCTCGCCTTTCAGGAGCCGCAGGCGCGCTACGACCTGTTCGACGTGGCGACACGTGCGGAAGCGCACGGCGCGGGCTTTGTCCTGACCGGGCGGAAGGAACTGGTGCTGAACGGCGATACGGCGGGGCTATTCATCGTCTCGGCGCGCACGGCGGGCGAGCGGCGGGACGAAAGCGGCATCACGCTGTTCCTCGTCCCCGCCGACCGTGAGGGCGTGACGGTGCGGGGCTATGTCTCGCAGGATGGCGGGCGGCTGGCCGATGTGGACTTCTCCGGCGTGAAACTCGCGGCGGAGGACGTTCTGGGCCAGGTCGGGCAGGGCTATCCGGTGCTGGAGCGGGTGGGTGAGGCGGGCATCGCCGCGCTGGCCGCCGAAGCGGTCGGCGCGATGGAGGCGCTGCACGGGCTGACGGTCGATTACCTCAAGACCCGCAACCAGTTCGGCGTCGCCATCGGCTCCTTCCAGGTGTTGCAGCACAAGGCGGTGGACATGCTGCTGATGGTGGAGCAGGCCCGGTCCATGGCCTATTACGCCGCGATGATGGTGGAGGCGGAGGATGCCGCCGAACGCCGCGCCGCGCTGTCGGCGGTGAAGGTGCAGATCAACCGCTCGGCCCGCTTTGTCGGCCAGACGGCGGTGCAGCTTCACGGAGGCATCGGCATGACGATGGAATATCTGGGCGCGCATTACTTCAAGCGGCTCGCCATCATCGAAACGCAGTTCGGCGACACGGCCTATCACCTCGCGCGGGTGACGGATGCCGGTGGCCTGATCGCGGCGGCCTGACGATGGCGGAGTTGCGCCAGGAGCGGCAGGGGCGTGTGCTCCTGCTGACCATCGACGATCCGGCGACACGGAACGCGCTGACACCGGAGGTCTATCGCGGCGGGCGGGAGGCCATGGCGCTGGCGGCGAGCGATGCCTCCATCGGCGCGGTCGTGCTGACGGGGGCGGGGCCGAGCTTCTGCTCGGGCGGCAACCTCGCCGGGATCGGCGCGCGGCGTGCCTCGGGAGAGGCCGGGATCCGGGGCGGGATCGAGGAGCTGCACGATTTCATCCGTGCGATCCGCGAGGTTCCGGTGCCGGTCATCGCCGCTGTCGAAGGCTGGGCCGCCGGGGCGGGATTCTCCCTCGCGCTCGCCTGCGACATGATGGTTGCGGCGCGGGATGCGCGCTTCATGCTGGCCTATGTGAAGGTCGGCCTCAGCCCGGATGGAGGGGCCACGGCCTCTCTCGCGCGGATGCTGCCGCGTCAACTGCTCTCCGAGATCGCGATGGAAGGCGGTCCGGTGGAGGCGGAGCGTCTGCACGCCCTGGGTCTGGTCAACGAGCTGACCGACAAGGGAGGCGCGCTTGCAGCCGCGAGGGCGCGGGCGGAGCGGCTGGCGTCCGGCCCGCGCGGGGCCATCGGTACCATCAAGGGGCTGATCTCTTCCGGGCAGGTGCTGACCTTTTCCGAGCAGCTTGACCGGGAACGCGATGGCTTCGCCCGAAACGCCGTCGCGCCGGATGCGGGGGAGGGGATCAAGGCTTTCCTTGAAAAACGCAGCCCCCGCTTCGGGGCGGGCGACTGATACTTGCGGGGGCCGGGCCGGTCAGGTCTGGCCCTCTGCTCCATGGCTCTCTCTCCCATGGTCCCCTGCATCGTGTGCATCGGCACAAAGCGCGTGATTGCCCAGCACCTCGATCACCCGGCAATCGGCGATTGTCCCGCTGGAGCAGTGCTTGAGCATCCGCTCCAGCTCCCCCCGCAGCGCATCCAGACGTGAAATGCGCGCCTTCACCTCTCGCAGCTGACGCCGGGCGATATCGTCGGCGGCCCGGCAGGAGCGGTCAGGGTCGTCGGAGAGGTCGAGCAATTCGCGGATCGCCTCCAGGGAGAAGCCCAGATCGCGCGCGTGACGCACGAAGGCCAGACGGTCCTGCGCGGGCCGGTCATAGAGCCTGCGGTTGCCGCTGCTCCGGTCCGGCTCGGGCAGCAAGCCGATCTGCTCGTAATAGCGGATCGTCGTTACCTTGACGCCGGTCGACTTTGAAAGATCGCCAATGGTGAGCATACCGGTATTCTCTTGCTCCTCTAGTTACTGGAGGAAGTAAGACCGCGAATCGCAAGGGGCAAGATGTGCCCCGCGGACGAGCGAAGGAGCAGGGCATGGCCGATGGAGCGAACCGCCGGGAATGGACCGTCACGGGAATGGACTGCGCGTCCTGCACCGCCAAGATCACACGCGCGGTGGAGCGGTTGCCGGGAGTGAGCGATGTGCGTGTGGCCCTGATGGCCGAACGGCTGACAGCGCATCTTGCCCCCGGCACGACGGATCCGGCAAAGATCGAGGATACCGTCCGGCGGCTGGGGTTCGGCATCGCTCCCGCCCCGCAGACGGTAACGCAGACGGCACCGCAGGAGAAACCCGCCATGCTTCCCGCCGATGCGCCTGCCAAGAAGGAGCACAACCACGGCGGCGACCACGAACATGCACACGACCACGGCGACGCGCCTTCGCCCCCGGCCGCGAGCCTTCCGCCGGACCCTGCGGATCCTGACAGACGCTGGTATCGCACCGCCAAGGGCCGGCTGGTGATCCTGACCGCCGCTCTGCTGGCGGTGGCTTGGGCCGTGGAGCTGCTGGCCGGGCCGGGTCTGGGATACTGGGCGTTTCTGCTTGCCTGCCTGATCGGTGTCGCGCCCGTGGCGAAACGGGCGCTGGCCGCGCTGCGGACGGGCCAGC
Source organism: Haematobacter sp. (assembly GCF_032102465.1). Classification (NCBI taxonomy): domain Bacteria; kingdom Pseudomonadati; phylum Pseudomonadota; class Alphaproteobacteria; order Rhodobacterales; family Paracoccaceae; genus Haematobacter; species Haematobacter sp. The sequence goes on from NZ_DAMDHB010000030.1 coordinate 33,913, forward strand.
CCTTCACCATCGAAAGCCTCATGACCATCGCCGTGCTCGGCGCGCTGCTCATCGGCGCGGTGGAGGAGGCGGCGGTGGTCGTCTTTCTCTTTGCCGTGGGCGAGGTGCTGGAAGGCGTGGCGGCGGATCGGGCCCGCAGCGGCATCCGCGCGCTCGCCGCTCTGGTGCCGAAGGTCGCGCTGCTCGAGACGCCATCCGGCCTGCGCGAAGTCGAGGCCGGAACGCTCACGATCGGGCAGATCGTGCTTGTCCGGCCGGGCGACCGGATCCCCGCGGATGGCGAGATCATCGAGGGCACGAGCGGGATCGACGAAAGCCCCGTCACGGGCGAGAGCGTCCCCCGGACCAAGGGCCCCAAGGAACAGGTTTTCGCCGGAACCATCAATGTGGAGGCCGCGCTGCGCCTGCGCGTGACGCAGGCGGCCAGCGACAACACCATCGCCCGCATCGTGCGGCTGGTCGAGGAGGCGGAGGAGGCCCGCGCGCCGACGGAACGTTTCATCGACCGGTTCTCCCGCTGGTACATGCCGCTGATCGTGGGGATCGCGGCGCTGGTCATGGTGCTGCCCCCGCTGCTGGCCGGGGCGGACTGGAGCACCTGGGTCTATCGCGGCCTTGCCATCCTGCTGATCGGGTGCCCCTGCGCGCTGGTCATTTCCGTTCCCGCCTCCATCGCCTCGGCCCTGTCGGCGGGCGCGCGGCGGGGGTTGCTGATGAAGGGCGGCGCGGTGATCGAAGCCGCCGCCACTCTCAGCCATGCGGCATTCGACAAGACCGGGACATTGACGCGCGGTGCGCCGGTGGTGACCGATGTCGTCCCCGCGCCGGGCGTGTCTGAGGAGGACCTTCTCACCGTCGCGGCCGGTGTGGAGAGCGGCTCCAGCCATCCGCTCGCGCAGGCGATCCTCGCCCGCGCAGGGGCGTCCGGCCTCGTCCCGCGGCCCTCGGCGGAGGCGCGGGCGATCCCCGGCAAAGGGGCGGTCGCGCGGGTTGACGGAGTGGAGACATGGGTCTCTTCGCCCCGTTACGCGGCGGAGATGACCGGAGTGGCGGATCCCGGCCGCGCCACGGCGCTGGAGGCGGAAGGCAAGACGGTCGTCGCTGTCTTCCGCAGCGGCCAGCCGCTCGGCCTGCTCGCGCTCCGGGATGAGCCGCGCCCGGATGCGGCGGAGGGGATGCGGCAGCTCCGCGCGCTCGGGATAGACGCCACGATGCTCACGGGCGACAATCCCCGTACCGCCGCCGCCATTGCGGGGGAGCTGGGCATGGACTTCCGCGCGGAGATGCTGCCGGAGGACAAGCTCGCCGCGATCCGCGGGATGCAGGCGGCGGGCGGCGTCATGATGATCGGCGACGGTATCAACGATGCCCCGGCGCTGAAGCAGGCAGGCGTGGGCGTGGCGATGGGGTCGGGCACGGATGTGGCGCTGGAAACCGCGGATGCCGCCATCCTCCGCGACCGGGTGGCGGACGTGGCGGCAATGGTGCGCCTTGCCCGCGGGGCGATGCGGAACATCCATCAGAACATCGCACTGGCGCTCGGGTTGAAGGCGGTGTTCCTCGTCACCTCCACACTGGGGATCACCGGTCTGTGGCTGGCCATTCTCGCGGATACGGGCGCGACGGTTCTGGTCACGCTCAACGCGCTTCGGCTGCTGCGCTTCAACCCGGAGCGGTGACGGCTTTAGCAGGTTGCCGAAAAAGCCGGGCACCTCCCCGGGGCTTGCGTCGAAAGCCGGAAGATCTCTCCGGTCACACGCCAGAACCTGCGGTTTCCGGGGCGCGCCTCAGCAATGTGGGGAAGATCCCCGCCCCCGGGCAGCCGCGGAATGCTTTTTCAGTGTCCTGCCAGGACGACGACGGCCTCGCTGGTCTGCATCTGGAAGGTCAGGCTCTCCTGAAGGTAAAGCGTCACCTGTTCCGCGTCATGGGATAGGTAGCCGATGGAGATGTCCTGGCCGAGCCAGAGGTCGAAGTCGCCCCCCCGTGTCGTGAGCACGGCGCAGCCCTCCAGCGCCTGGCTCCAGACCACAGGCACATCGACGAGCTTCTGGAGGTGGTTGAGCACGGGATAGCCGTCCTCCGCCCCGCCCGTGGCCTCCGTGAAGGCGGCGGTGCCCAGAACCATGGCGTAGGGCCCGTTCACCCCCGCCAGCCGCAGCTCGCTCACCGCGCGGGCGACGGCTTCGGGGTAGTCGGCGACATTCGCGGGCAGCGGCACGGCGGGGTTGTCGCTCTCCGGCAGGATGCCCCGGATCCCCGCTTCGGGGTAGCCGAGAAACACGAGCCGATCCTCCGCCAGCGCGATTTGCCGGGCGGCATCCTTCAGGGGCTGCCAGTCGCTGTCGTTGGAGCCTCGGCCAACATCGTCGATCGCGGAACGGGTCAGGCTGAAAGGCACGCGCAGTTCGACAAGGGGGTTCACCTCCCGCTGGCGACAGGTCACGCCTTCGGCGATGCTGGAGGCGGCCTTCAGGTGCCCGGTGCCCACCGCCGACAGGTCAAACCCCTCCGGGCCGTGGATATCCACCACCCGCCGCGCCCCGAGATAGCGTTTGAGCGTGCGGGAGGCTTCCTCCTCGATCTGCGCCCAGGCGGCGTCGCTGATCGGGGCCAGCGCGCGGTGTAGATTGTCCATGTCAGTTCCCCTGCTTCAAGCTGCCAAGGCCGAGAGAGCCGTCGCGCCGCGCCGCCGGTTGCGTCACCCCGGCCAGTGCGGTGGCCGGTGCGGTGCTCGGTGCGGTGGCCGATGCGGTCGCCGGTGCGGTGATGGTATCCCCCGCGCCGATCATGTCCAGCACATCGCCCGTCGGCACGAAGAACAACCCGCCCGTGACCGCCGTGCTGACATCCAGTATGCGGTCGTAGTTGCCGGGCGGCTTGCCCACGAACATGTTCCGCAGCATGGTCTCGATCCGCCCCGGCTCGCGGGCGTATCCGATGAAATAGGTGCCGAACTCGCCCCGGCCCGGACTGCCGAAGGGCATGTTGTCGCGCAGGATCTCAAGCTGGTTTCCGGCGTCGTCCTCTATGTTCGTCAGCACGTTATGGGCGAAGCTCGCCTTCTTTTCATCCGGGAATTCGATGTCGGAGAGCTTCTGGCGGCCAATCACGCGCTCCTGGCTCTCAACCGTCATCGCTTCCCATTTCTGCAGATCGTGAAGGTATTTCTGCACGATGACATAGCTGCCACCGGCGAAATTTCCGTCCTCCTCCCCGATCAGCACGGCTTCCGACAACGGGATGCCGACCGGATTCTCCGTGCCGTCCACAAAGCCAAGCAGATCCCGGTTGTCGAAATACTTGAACCCCTGCGTCTCGTCCGCGACGGTCGCGAAGGCCGAAAGGCGACGCATGATCTGGCTGGCCAGTTCGAAGCAGTAGTCGGGCCGCGAGGCACGGATATGCAGCAGCACATCCCCCGGCGTGGCAGGCGCCCGATGCACGCCCGCAATTTCCATGAAGGGGTGGAGGCCTGCGGGCCGCGCGCCCATCTCCAGCCTGTCCCACAGATCCGCGCCGATGCCCATCACGCAGGTGAGCCCGGCCTCCGCGCTGCGGAACCCCACCGCCTTGACGAGCGAGGAGAGGTCCGCGCAGATACCCCGGAACGCCTCCAGCGCCGATGTATCCCGGTTGAGAACCAGCGTCAGGAAGATCGCGCTCCGCGTCAGAGCGCCTTCGACGGGCTGGCTTGCAACAGGCGGCATGGACTTCTCCCTCGCTGGCACCTCTCCCAGAAAATCTCATTAATCCGACGGGCGAAACCTTTTTCGAACGCCGGAGCATGTTGAATTTCCGTGCCGGGTGCCGGGTGCCGGGTGCCGGGTGCCGGGTGCCGGGCGCCGGGGGCGGCGGGACGGAGCGATCGCGCATGGTCGGCCGCCACCGCCCGCTACGGGTCAGGCACGGTTGCCCATGTTTTGCGTGGGGCGTGCCCATGGTCTTGGGCCTGCCATGGTGCTCCATGAGTTCAGGTCAGGACGAACACGGATGCTGCGCGCCCCCGCGAAAGCCGTGCCCATCTGCAGGCGCTTGGCCGAGTGCCGTTCGGGATGTGGGGGCAGGCCGTTGGCCTCGAAGCAGAACAGGACGCAAGCGGGTTCACGCGCGTCTGATCGGATCATGGGGAGGGCAGAATAATCCGCTATTGTTATCGACCTCGGCAACTCCGCCCTCGAACGCCCGACGCTCCGGTTTGGAGAACATTGGGACCCGCTTGACTGAGGGCAACCGCGGATGCTTTTCAGCAGCTTGCCAGATGTCCACCGCCTTGCCTTACGGCGTTGCTGGTGCGTGGCGCTCTCGCGGCCAGCTCTGTCCCGGCAGTTCACCCCGACCCCCACGCCGCATGGGCGGCTTGCGGGGCCTACGGTCTATGCGATTTTGCAGGTGCTCACCGCCGCCGAGCCATTCGGCGATACGGCACTGCCGGCCAATCTCCTGCGGATAGTCATGCTTGGCCGATGTTCGCCCAAGTGGATTGGCTTAGCGCCGCGCCTTCGCGTTTCGGTCCTTTGTGCTGGCATGTGGCGCGCTGCGCAGGGATCCTCTGCTGCCTGCTGCCTGCTGCGGTGACGGGGCTTGTCAGCCACGCCGCGTGGCTCCCGACAGTCGGTGCGATGGCAGCGCCGGCGTGGCATCCCCGCAGTCTCTTCTCCCGCGGCTGGAGAGCGCTGCTCTACCGCGACTAGGGAGCGCTGCCGCCAAGCCGGTCGCCGTCGCCTTTGATCGGCATGGCGCCCCTCCGGGCCTGAGGTCAGGCGGCCCGGGTGGGTGCGCGGGCCGGCGCGCGGACGATGAGGTGATCCGGGCCGTAGGGGAACCGCGTGATATTGTGGCTGCCGGCCTCGCCGATCACCAGGATGTCGTGCTCCCGATAACCGCCCGCGCCGGGCTGGCCTTCGGGGATGGTGATCATCGGCTCCATGCTGATGACCATGCCCGGCTCCAGAACCGTCTCGCAATCCTCGCGCAGTTCCAGCCCTGCCTCCCGCCCGTAGTAGTGAGACAGCACGCCAAAGCTGTGGCCGTAGCCGAAGCTGCGGTAGCGGAGCAGCCCTTCGGCCGCATACATGTCATTCAGTTCCGCCGCGATGTCGGAGCATCTGGCTCCCGGCACCAGCAGTTGCTTGCCCCTGTCATGGACACGACAGTTGAACTCCCACAGCCGCAGGTGGGCATCGCTTGCCTCCTCCGCAAACAGCGTCCGTTCCAGCGCCACGTAATAGCCCGCGACCATCGGGAAACAGTTGAGCGAGAGGATATCGCCGCGCTGGATACGCCGCGACGTGACGGGGTTATGCGCGCCATCCGTATTGATGCCCGACTGGAACCATGTCCACGTGTCCATCAGCTCCGCCTCCGGCCAGCTCCGGGCGATCTCTCGCACCATGGTGGCGGTGGAGTGCAGGGCCACTTCATGCTCCGGCACGCCTGTGGCCGTCGCCTCAACGCAGGCCGCGCCGCCCATATCCGCGATCCGGGCCATTTCGGTGATATGCGCGATTTCCTCCGCCGACTTGATCATGCGGAGCCGCATGGCGGGCGCGGCGATGTCCACGAACACAACCCCCGGAAAGGCATCCTGCAGCAGCTTAAGAAGGTCGATGCTCACTTGGTCGAACTCGATCCCCACGCGCCTTGCCGCTCCGATCACCTGTGCGATGGCATGGAAGTAGTTGTCCTTTTGCCAGTCGGTATAGGTGAGGTTCTGCCCGAACGTCCGGCGCCAGGGCTGACCCCCGTCGATCCCCGCGCTGATCGAGGTCGCCTGCGCATGATCGACAAGCAACCCATAACGCCGACCGAACTGGCAATACATGAAATCGGCGTAATAGTTGATGTTGTGGTAGGAGGTGAACAGCGCCGCGTCTATCCGGGCCTGCGCCATGTAGGCGCGGATTGCCGTCAGCCTGCGCTGCATTTCGCTGGCGGAAAACGTTCCCGCGGCCTTTTTGCCATTGCCGGAGAAGTCCTGCAGTCTTTCGCGTTCCATCTGCCACCCTCATTACTTTTTCCAAGAATGTCGGTTCGGATTGCCCGCGTCAAAAGAGCATTTATAATCGGCATATTAGATATTCTCATGTAATGCCCATGCTCCAACCGCCGCTGAACGCTCTCCGCGCCTTTGAGGCCGTCGCACGGACCGGAAGCTTCCGGGGCGCGGCCGAGAGCCTGTTCGTCACCCAGCCCGCGATCAGCCATCAGGTCCGGCATCTGGAGCAATGGCTTGGCGCGGCGCTTTTCGACCGGAGCGGGCGGGTGCCCCGCCTCACGCCACGCGGCGTAGCGCTTGCCCGTGACCTCACCACCGCGTTTGACGGGATCGATGCCGCCTGCCGTCGCGCGCGTCCGGGGACGGCCGAGGGGGGGCTGGTCGTGGCAGCGATTCCTTCTGTTGCGATCTGCTGGTTGATCCCGCGTCTGCCCGGCTTCCGGGTGCTTCACCCGGACATCCAGCTTCACGTCATCTACGCGCACCATGGCCATGCCATCGATTTCGCCCGAACGGATCTCGCCTTTACCTTTTCCGACGCGCCGCCCACGGGAGAGGGGCTGACGGCGGAGCGGTTTCTTTCGGGGCGGAGCGTGCCGGTGGCAAGTCCCGCTCTGGCCGAGCTGCCGGATGCGCCGCTGACCGCGGAGTGGTTGCTGAAGGCGGGGCTTCTGCACGACAGCGACACGTCCGGCTGGAAGACATGGTTCGCGCGCGTCGGCCAGTCTGTCCCCGATCGTTTGCCGGGGGCCATGTTTGAGGATTTCAACCTGCTCCGCGCGGCAGCTCTGGCGGGGCAGGGGGTGGCGCTCTGCTCCCTTTCCATGATCCAGCCGGATCTGGCGGAGGGGCGGCTTGTGCAGCTTTCCGACATACCGGTGCTGGAGGGGTTCGATTACTACCTGACGCAATCGGCGCTGACCCCGCGCGATGCGCCACGCCTCAAGGCGCGACAGGCTTTCCTCTCTTGGATCGCCGCTCAGCGGGGCGGGGAGTGACGGGGCGAGTGACGGGGCGAGAGGTGCGGGCCTTGTCCCGATGACCTGCGGTGTGGGCGGACCGGTTCGGAAGACCTTGGCGCGTGGCCTCCGTCAGACCCCCGCCTGTCAGGTCCGCAACCGTCAGGCCCTCGCCCGTCAGGCCTGGACGGGGCGCCGCCAGGCGAAGAAATCCGCAGGCGCGCGGGAAAGCAGGTCGCGTGCCATCGCCTCTCCCATCGCGGCGGCATCGGCGGGCGCGCCGCGCATCTCCACCGTGAGCCGCCCGCTGCCGTCGGGCGTCAGGATCTCGCCCCGGAAACGGAGCAGACCACCCTCGAATTCCGCAAGCCCGGCGATCGGCGTCTCGCAGGAGCCTTCCAGCGTGGCGAGGAAGGCCCGCTCGCATGCCATCTGCACTTCGGTCGGTCGATGGTGGAGCGGGGCGGTCAGCGTCGCGGCCAGCGCATCCTCCCGCCGCCGCTGAATGACAAGGGCGCCCTGCCCCACGGCGGGCAGCATGTCATCGGCGGAGACGACGGTCTTCGCGTGATCCTGCATGCCGAGCCGGTTCAGCCCCGCGAGAGCGAGGAAGGTCGCAGCGGCCACGCCCTCCCCCAGCTTCCTGAGCCGGGTCTGAACATTGCCGCGGAAGTTCACCACCTGAAGATCGGGCCGCAGGTGCAGCGCCTGCGCCCGCCGGCGCATGCTGGAGGTGCCAAGAACCGCTCCCTCCGGCAGATCGGCCAGTGTCGCCCAGCCGGTGGAAAGGAATACGTCGCGCGGATCCTCCCGCTCCAGATGGCAGTCGGAGACAAGGCCCGCAGGCTCCTCCACCGCCATGTCCTTCACGCAATGCACGGCGAGGTCGATGGAACCGGCAAGCAGCGCCTCCTCGATCTCCTTGGTGAACAGACCCTTGCCGCCGATCTCCTTCAGCGCGCGGTCCTGCACGCGGTCGGCGGTGGTGGAGATCACCACGATCTCGAACCGGTCCTCCGGCAGACCATGCGCGGCCATGAGGAGGTTGCGCGTCTCGACCGCTTGCGCCACGGCGAGCGGTGACCCACGGGTTCCGATCTTCAGCGGGACAGTGACGTCTGGCATCGGCAGGCTCCGTATCATGTCGGATCGGATAGCGGCCCAACCCCGGAACCGCAACGGCAATTCCGTAACGTCATACGGAGGTGTTGGTGTGGAGATCCGCGCCGCCCCCGACGGCAGCATGACGGCGGGACACATAAGTCCACGCGCCGGGGGGCGCCCGCGCGTAGGCGGACGGGCACTCCCTTCACTGGCCAAATGTCCATGCGCGCGGGGGGCAAGCGATATCAAAATCGGCCTCGTCCGCGGTTCGTTTCATATGTCCACGCGACCGCTGGCGGGCCTTGAGGACGTTGCGATACCCGCATCTCCACGCGCCCGGGGGCATCCATCGGGGACAGAGCCGCGGCGCGGGATGGCCTGCGTCGGACTGGGGCGATCGGGGTCCGGGATGATTGCCAGGCTGCTGAAAAGGCTTCTGGTCCTGCAGGGACTGGAAATCGCAATCTGAAGACATCCAGCCGGGATCTGGACGTTCCGCGCCATTCCACAGCCGAATTCGCGATTTTCAGAGCATAAGCGCGGCCGTTCAGAGCTTTTCCAGCAACCTGTCAGGGCCACGGATATGGCGCGGTGGTCTTGCCCTCGGCCGCCAGACGATCGGCGACCTCGCGCCGGGCGGCCACGATGTCGCGCATCGGCTCGGCATGGCGGCGGGCGATTTCGTCTTCGGTGAAGACAGGCACGTCCGTCGCGGGATCACCCCATTCCGCCACCACATAATTCAGCACGGCGGCGATCTCGGCCGGGGAGAGATCGGCGGAATTGATGCCGGGCACATGGGCGATATAGCTCCGCCCCCCGTCATCCGCCGCGAGGGCGGAGATGCTGTCGAGGAAGGTGGGCACCCCGCCGATCTCCGTTCCCTCGCCGGTCATGCCGTGACATCCCGCGCACCGCAGGACATAGTTCACATGCGCCGACCGCGCCCCCGACGAGCCTTCTGCCGAAACGGGGGCTGCCAGCAGAGCGGCCGCCACGATCCCCCGCAGCACCGTCCGCAGGGCTGTCCAGCCCGGGGCGTTGAGACCGCGCCGTGCCAGAGCCATGCCAGCGTGTATCGGCTGTCCCGGAGCGGTCTGTATACGGCCTGAAGCCCCCGTTCCTGCCGGATAGAGGCCCGGACAGGCCCGCGGGCGGATCCGCGGCAGCTGCGCTCCTGTGCGGTTTGCCAGCGTCAGCTCCGGTCCCACCGGCGGCGTTCCGCTCGGGTCTGCGAGGGCGGGCAACGACAGGACCGATCCGGTCGGAGGAGTGTGCACAGACCCGGCCATCTCACTCCCCCTTGCGGAGCTTGCGGAGCGCCGCATGGTCGGGCGGCGTGGCGAGCGTGGCGGCTGTCAGCTCCTCCGTCACCGGCTGCGCCAGACCGTTGAGGGTTTGCAGCACGTAGGAGGCCACCTCCGCCATCTCGGCGGGGGAAAGCTGCGTCTGCTCGGGCATGGCGAGGCCGATGTAATCCACCCCGGCGACGGTGATCCGCCCCGTGAGGCCGGAAGCCAGCACGCCCGCGATATAGTCGGGCGCCTTAGGCCCGAGCCGCGTCCACAGTTCGGCATCCACCAGCGGCGGGGCGAGGCCCGGCGTGCCGACGCCGCCCTCCGCATGGCAGGCTGCGCAATTGTCGGCAAAGAGAGCTGCGCCATCCGCGAACGCCGCCCCGGGAAGGGCGGCGGCGAGGATGAACGTGGCGATTTTATTCATCCGCCAGTCCCACGACCACCGATACGGTGCAGTGATAGCCCTTGTCGGTATTGGCCATGCACCAGTTGATGTCGTTGTAGAGGCCCATGCGGTAGCCCGGACGCTCGCCCTTCGACGTGTAGCAGGACGTGGCGGAGGAGACCGACGCCTTGCCGCAGCAGTCGTTGTAGGAGACGAGGTAATCCTTGTTGTCATCCGGGTTGCGGCAGGTGCCGACCCAGGACACCGCAGAGGCGGAGGATCCGGGCGGGCAGGAGGTCAGCGACCCGCCGGAGGTGGAGCACAGGTTGCCGTCGAGCGCGCAGTGCCGCCAGTATTCGCAGGCGTCCTCCGCCGTTTCCGCAGCCTTGGCGCGGCGGTCGAAGGGCAGGATCGGCGAAATGGCCACACCGGCGAGCACCGCCCCCGCCTTGGCGAGGAAGGAGCGGCGGCCATGGGTGCGGGCGGAACTGCGTGCGCCGGTCTCGACAGCCGCGTCGAGTGTCTTGAAGAGCTTGTCGGTCAAGCGGGTCATGGAACGTTTCCCTTTCAGATGCGGGTCCGGGCCGAGGCGCCGGCAGAGAGGTTGGGACATCCGCCGCCAATTCGGACAGGCGGGGCGGACAGGCGGATGGGTCGGTTCAGGCCGGGGCGGCGGCGAGGCTCTGGATGGACGGGCGGCCGAGTTCCGCGGCGTGGAACAGGCTCTCGAGCTGCTCGCGGTTGTTGACAAGGCCCTTGGCGCGGATCACGCCATTGCCGTCGATCAGCACCGCAAAGGGCAGTTTCGCCACCTTGAACGTCATCCCGAGGTCAGAGGAGAGCGTGTAGGGGAAGTCCTGCAACCGCTCCTTGCCGATCATGGCGAGATGCGGTTCGGGCTTGCCGTCGGAGGCGAGGACCACGTCCAGCCAGTCCCCCTCCGCCCGCGCGGCGGTGCGCAGCGCGGGGACGAGCGCCTTGCAGATCGGGCAGCTCGTCGAGAGGAAGAACACGAGCTGGCTCCGCCCCGACGCGCCCCCCAGCGGGACGGGCGCGCCGTTCAGGTTGGGCAGCAGCATCTCCGGCACGCGGGCGCCGATGTCGGGGCCCTTGTCGGCCATCATCGCGCCGACGGGTTGCACCCGCTCCAGCAGAACGCCGATCTGGCGGGCGAGGGCAAAGACGACGGCGATCAGGATCATCACCACGATCCAGAGCGCGACCACCGCGAAGGTAAGGATGTTCATCGGTTCTCTCCGTCAGGATCGCGCCGCGAGGCGCATATGTCCGGCATTGGCCAGAAGCCGCTCGACGATGCCATAGACGCACCAGAGCGTAAGTCCCGCCGCGAGTGCGACCGCCGCCGCCGCCGGGCCCATCGGCCCCTCCGGCAGCAGTGCCACGGACAGCGCCACGGCGGCGAGGAGGAGATTGCGCAGAATGACGGGCCGGGAAACGATCTGCGGCGCGCCGCCGCAGCCGCACTCGATCCGGTCTTTCCCCGCGCGGAGCGCCAGCGCCATCGCCGCGCCGTAGCCCGCGAAAAGCGCCGCCGCGAGCAGGCCGCCCGCCGCCCGCGTCCATGGCAGGACGAGGAGCACGACCGCGCCTGCCTCCGCCGCGATCAGCAGACGGAGGACGACGGCCTCCCGCCCCGGCGGGACGAGCCCGTAGCCTGCCACGAAACCGGTGGTTTCGAGGAAGGACTGCGCCTTGTGCCACGCCGCGCCGAGCAGGATCAGCGCCACGAAGGCGGTGAGCGCGCCCGAGAGATAGACGCCTGCCTCCGTCATGGTCACTCCGTCGCCAGAACGAGGCCGACGAAATTGCCCATGTCCTCCGCCTCTCCGGCGAGCTTCGCGGCGAATTTTGCCTCCGGGTCCACCTCGTAGCGGTAGAGGGCGTTCTCCTCCGACACGGCGAAGATCACCGGCGCCGCGCCCTGGGTCACGGTGATGGTGTTCTCGGCATGGGCGTTGGAGCGGTAGAGCACCTTCTTCGCCTTCACATCGACCGCCCAGATCTCCTCTGCGCCGTCCTTGTGGCTGCCGTCCTCGGCGCCCGAATGCATCAGCACATAGCCGGTGCCGGTGGGCGCGTTGTAGGCGATCACCTCGGATCCGCCGGGCGCCCAGCCGCCTTCCACGCCCTCGGTGGTGGCGAACTTGTCCACCAGCACGGCTTTGCCGTCCTTCACCGCGACGTGGTAGAGATTGCCGTTGAAGGAGGCGAACAGCCAGTCGTCGCCCATCTTCGCCGGGTTGGTGAACAGCGCGTCCTTGTCGGCGTCGAAGATCTTCTCGCTCTTGACCGGCGTGCCGACCTTGCCTGCGGCATCGAAGGAGAAGACCTGCATCGTGCCGTCCCCGCAGAGGCTCAGGAACTTCAGGTCCTGCGCCACGGGCAGCGCGCCCCAGCAGCCCGGTGTCGGCACTTCTGCGATCTGCTCGCCCTTGGCGAGATCGGCCACGCTGACCGAGGTGGCGGGGGTGGCGTTCTGCACGAGCAGGAACTTCGCATCCCCCGCGAGTTGCAGCAGCGCGGGCTGCGGCTCGGCCATCGCCATCTTGTTGGAGACGGTGAACTCGCGCTTGTGGGTCAGGGTGGCGATGTCGAATTCGTGGATCACGGCCTCCTGCGGCCCATAGGTGATCCGGGGCGCATAGACGGAGGCGGTGTAGAGCGTCTCCCCGCCCGGAGCGAGCACCATCTGCCCGATCAGACCCACGCCCATGTTGCCCTTCATCTTGAGGTCGGACGTGGACAGCACGTTGATCCGGGACTGTCCGCTCCAGCTCTGGTCGAGGGTGAGGACATTCGGGCCGGGGGCGATGCGCTCCTCCACGGTCAGCTTCTCGGGGGCGATCGCCTCCTGTGCAATGGCCGCCTGTCCGGCAAGGCCCGCACAGGCGGCGCAGATGATTGCTGGGACTCGCATCCGGTCTCTCCTGCGGTTCGTTTGATCCTTGTTAACGGCTGCGTGAGGGCGCGATCTATCCGGGCACAGCGGGAAAATTCGCCTATTTTCCGGGCATCGGAGGAAAGTGCAGCGACGTTTCGCCGCGGCATGGCTTGCCCCATGCCCCGGCAGGGGCGCAGGCCGGAGGCATGACACCAACCTATCGCCACACTCTCTGCCACGCCATCGAGGAGCTGGAATGCGGCATGCCCGGATGGGAGCAGCGCTACCACCCGGTCGCGCCGGGCGGCTCTCTGGGCGAGATCAGCAGGCTCGATTTCGGCACACTCTCCCTCTACCGGGAGGAGATGCAGCGCCTGACCCTCAACAGCTTTTCCATGCCGGAAGGGCGGTTGGCGGTTTATTTCCTGCTCGGCGGGACGGAAGGCGGCGGCTCAACCGTGCTGGAGGCGGGTTTCGCCATGACGGCCCGCTGGCTCACCATGCTGCAACGCCCCGGCGTGCGCTGCGTCTCGGTGGACCTGCCCGCCCACCTGCTTCCGGCAGCGATGGAGGCGGGGGCCCAAGTCGGATGTTCCGGCGTCTTCGACCATCGGGCAAAGGGGGACATCGCCCAGACGGGTCAATGGCTCGACTTTCTCGTCTCCCCCACGGACGGAGCCTACAGCCGGGGCAATGCCTCGCTTCTCGCCATCGCGCCCGGCCTCATTACCGACCGGCTGACGCTGTGGTTCGAGGAACGGGTCTGGGCGCGCAAGCGCCGGCAGGGAACCGCGCGGGCCTTTGCCGCCACGCTCGACTGGCTCGCTGCGGCGGAGGCGGTCGATATGACCGTCACGCAGCTTTCTGCCGCGACGGGGTTCGACAGCCGCACCCTGCGCCGCGCGAGCATGGCCGAGGCCGGGCTGGGGCTTGACCGGCTGCTCACCATGCAGCGGCTGAACCTCGCGCGGCGGGCGCTCCTCACCGCGCGGGAGGCCGGGGTGCGGGAAAGGGGCGCGAAGGTCTCGGACATCGCCCTGGACCACGGGTTCCTGCACTGGGGCCGGTTCGCGGGGCAGTATCGCGCCATGTTCGGCGAGCGCCCGACAGACACCCTCCGCGGACGCCTCGCATTGGCGGGGGAGTAGTCACTCCTCCGCACGCAGTATCGCCGCGGGACGTGCCGCCAGCGGACGGATCGCAAAGGCCAGGCTCGCGGCCAGCGTGGCGAGCGCGCCGCCCAGTACGACGGCAAGGGCCGGGCCGATGGCCGGGCGGAAGCTTTCCTCCATCACCAGATGCATGACGAGCCATCCCGCCAGCAGCCCGAAGCCGATGGCCACCAGTCCCGCCGCGCCGCCGGTCAGCAGCGCGCGGAGCGCGAAGGACCACAGGATCCGCCCCCGCGTCGCGCCCAGCACCTTGAGGAGCGCCGCCTCTCTCGCCCGCGCCCGCTCCCCCGAAGCAGCGGCGCCGATCAGCACCACCGCCCCGGTCAGAAGCGTCACGCCCGCCGCCAGCACGATGGCGCGGGCCACGAGCGTCAGCGCCTCGCCGATACGCGCCAGCGCCTCCCGCACGGGGATGGCCGTGACGTTGGGCCAATCTCCCGCAATGGCACGGAGCACACCCGCCTCCGCCTCCGGCGCGGCATAGACCGTGGCGATGTTGGTGTGGGGCGCGCCGGTCAGCGCGGCGGCGTTCAGGATCAGGAAGAACCCGATCCCGTCCCGGCGATAGTCCACGTCGCGGAGAGAGGTGATCGTCGCCTCGATGTCGCGGCCGAGAATGTTCACCGTCAGCCGGTCGCCCAGTGTCAGCCCCAGCTCCGCGGCCTCTGTCGCGGCAAGGCTGGCCTCCGGCGGACCGCTGTAGTCGGCGGGCCACCATGCTCCCGCGACAAGGCGCGTGCCCTCCGGCGGGGCGGCCGCATAGCTCACGCCCCTGTCGCCGCGCAGAACCCAGTGGTCCCCCGCGACCGAGCGCGCGTCCCGGCCGTTGATCTGCGTGACCACACCCCGGAGCATGGGCGCGGTCTGCAATCTCTCCACGGCGGGAAGCGCGGTCAACCGGGCCTCCAGCGGGCCGATCTGGTCGGGCTGGATATCCACGAGGAAGAAGGCAGGCGCGATGCGGGGCAGGTCGGCGGCGATGGCGTTGCGCAGGTTCGCCTCCACCTGTCCCACCGCGGCCAGGACCGAGAGGCCGAGGCCGAGCGACAAAACGACCGCGCCCGCATCGCTCCCCGGCCCGCCGATCTGCGCCAGCGCCGCGCGGAGCATGGGCTGCCCCCGCACGATCCGCGCGCGCGCCAGCCCGCGTGCGAGCCAGCGGAGCGCCCACGCCACAAGCCACAACAGCGCCAGCGCCACCGCAATACCGCCGATGCCGAGGCTGGCCACCAGGGTCGTGATGTTGACGCCGAAGTTATCGAGGATCATCAGGAGGATGACTACCCACAGCGCCGTGCGCGCGACAAAGCCGAGCGCCGCGGTCGAGGTGGTGCTGGCCGCATCCTCGGCGCTGCGGCGCAGCCGGTAATGGTGGAACCAGCCCTTGATGCCGACGTCGCCCCAGCGCGCCGCCTGCAGCAGGAAGACCGTCACCGACAGGTGCTGCAGGATGGTCTCGCTGCGCGGCGGCAGGCTCAGGACCTGGGCGCCGGCGTGCACGCCCATCAGGAAGATGAAGA